>JAAYQT010000032.1 GCA_012519165.1 Synergistaceae bacterium | reverse complement strand
TGGACGCCCTCCAGGGGGGGTACGTCCCCGGCCTGATAGGACAAATGGCTGAAAGCGCCGACATGGCGGCCTTGAACGAACTTCTCGGAGGCGCCGCCCCCTTTGCCGCCGACGCCTTTGAAGCGGTAAAAGAGATAGCTGCCATGTTGAACGACCTGCTGGCCAGGGGCGGCCTCGACGGAATGCTGGACACGGTAGCCCTCATCCTGGTAGCCCTGGTCCTCGGAGGAATAATGGAGACCTGCGGATTTTTGGAAGTCCTGCTTGAGCGCCTCCTTCAGAAGGTGAAGTCGCTGTTCGGCCTTGTGGGGGCGGTTGTCTTCTCCTGCATCTTCACTAACCTCTTCCTTGGGGATCAGTACCTTGCCCTCGTAATGCCCGGAAGGCTCTTCAGGCCCGCCTTTGACGACTACGAAAAGGACGGCAGAAAAGTGGACGCCAGGCTGCTGTCCAGGACCCTTGAAGATTCCGGAACCCTGACTTCGGTCCTGGTTCCCTGGAACACATGCGGCGCATACAACAGCGGAGTTCTGGGAGTACCCACTCTGTCCTACCTGCCCTACGCTTTCCTGAACTACCTGAACCCCCTGGTGGCCCTGGTAATGACCAGACTTGGCATCGGAATACCCTGGCTTCAGAAAAACGGAGAAACAGAGGCGGCAGGGTAGTGGGCGGGGAGGAAAAACTCGTCTCCTGCGCCCTCCCCTTTCCCCGGTGGATGAAGTGGGCCGGGCTCCTGATAGGTTTATTTCTCTTCTCTGACGGCCTCCGCCGCCTCCTTACGGGGGGCGGCGCGGCCGAATTCATGTCCAGGGTGTTTATAGGGTCTGCGTGCGTTTACACTGCAGGCTACAATAAGACGATCGCCCTTTCCGGGGCAGGCTTCGAGAGGCAGACCCGCTTCTGGGGCAGGGGCAGGACAGAGGTCATACCCTGGAGCGACATGGAGGAGGTAATTCTGCTCCCCGCCGCAGGCGGAACGGGAGCGATATTTTCAACAGGCGACAGGGGAAGGCGGGCCTTCTTCCAGGGCGTCTCGGGTGATGAAATAATTACTGTAGTAAAAAAACATTCGCCGGGGCTTAAAATTTCCGGTGAAGAGCGCAGCCACCCACTAAAGAACAGGAGAGAAGAAAATTAAAAATGAACAGAGAAAACGCCATTTTTAAAACCCTTGCCCTCGGTCAGAGCATCTGGTGCGACTTCCTCAGCAGGGACCTGATCAGGTCGGGGAGGCTTAGCGGGATGATCGCATCAGGGGTAAGGGGAGTGACCACCAACCCCTCCATCTTCGAAAATGCCATAGGAAAGACGTCGGACTACGACAGCGACATCCTCTCCATGGTTAAGGATGGCAAAACCAGGGAACAAATTTATGAAACCTTAACCGCAGGCGATGTAACGGAAGCGGCTGATCTCCTTGCGCCCCTTTACAGGGAGAGCGGCGGCGCCGACGGCTTCGTAAGCCTTGAAGTCAGCCCCCTCCTCGCCCATGACGCGGCCGGCACCCTGGAGGAGGCCAGGAAATTGGCAAACCTTATAAACAGGCCCAACCTCATGATAAAAATACCCGCTACCGGCGCGGGAATAGAGGCGGTTCGCCAGTGCGCGGCCCTGGGAATAAACGTCAACGTAACCCTCATCTTTTCCAGAAAACAGTACCGCGATTCCGCCGGGGCGTACATCGACGGCCTTGTTCAGAGGGCCGAAAGGGACGCCCCCGTTTCGGGAGTGGCCTCCGTGGCGTCTCTCTTCGTCAGCAGAGTAGATACGGCAGCAGACAAAATGCTGGAAGACACGGCCGCGGGCGGCTCCCTTGCAGGCAGGATTGCCGTGGACAACGCCAGGGCGGCCTATGCGGACTTTGAGAAGATCTTCTCCGGCCCCCGGTGGGAGGGGCTGGCCGCAAAAGGGGCATCAGTCCAAAGGCCCCTCTGGGCCAGCACGGGAACAAAAAACCCGGACTACTCGCCAACCCTCTATGTGGACTCCCTAATCGGCCCCCACACCGTAAATACGGTTCCGCCCGCAACCCTGGAACTGTTCCTCAAAAACGGGACCCCCGCCCATACCGTTGCACTTGACAGGGAAGCCGGGGCTGCAAGGCTGGACGAACTTGAAAAGATGGGAATTTCCCTTGAAAAAATAACGGACAAGCTGCTTGAAGAAGGGTTGCTGGCCTTTGAGAAGGCCTATCTATCCCTTCTTGATACCATTGAAAAGAAAGGGCGGGCGCTTGCGGGCTGAAAAGTTTTACTTTGACTTTTTTCGTCCCCCAAGGTTGACAGAAACGGTTTGCCTCCTTATAATACTCGCGTTGTTCGTTTGGGGCTATAGCTCAGCTGGGAGAGCGCTTGAATGGCATTCAAGAGGCCAGGGGTTCGAATCCCCTTAGCTCCACCATAAAAAGATCGCCTGCCTGCAGCAATCTGCGCGGCAGGCGTTTTTTATTCCGGCGGGGTAAAACGCCCGGTAAAGCTGAAATTTTATTGCTTTTCCCGTCCCGTTTTATGATATAATCCCGCTGCATTTGGGATAGCTTGGCCGGCGGTCAGATTGCCGGCCGGTCGTTTTTCCCCGAGGGGAAAATCTCTGCCCGTGAAGGAGGTAAAAATGTCACCGAAGGGGTACCATTTTATTGTCGAGGCGTCAGGCTGCGGCCCTGTCATCTCTCAGGTCGACAGACTGCAGGAAATTCTGGTGGAGGCGGCGAGAAGAGCCAACACACAGGTATGGTCAGTGTCATTTCACCGGTTTCCCCCGGATGGAGTAAGCGGCGTGGTAGTGATCAGTGAATCCCACCTATCTATTCACACCTGGCCGGAAGTGGGGTATATGGCTCTTGACATCTACACCTGCGGGGAGGACAGCATGCCCGAAGAGGCGGTAAACTACGTCCTCGAACAGATTGGGGCGAAGCACACCCATATCACCGAAATTTCCAGAGGCCTCGACGACGGGGACATGGAATACTACCACTCCTTCATTACCTGGCAGGAAGTGCTCAAGAAAAACGGAAAATAACTAAAAACCTCCGGCGGGACGACCCCTCGGAGGTCTTTTAATTTTCCTGCTATTCTGCTGACTGCTTGTTTTTAAGGAGTTGAAAAACATGCAGTCTTGTGTTAATTTAACAGTAAATCGTTCGCTTTTTGCAAGCTCTTTCGGTCTCCCGGCTGCACTACAGTTTAAAACCGGGCAGGGAGCCCGAGAAAACTTGTCTTTTACCCGCCGTCTTTTTCCATTATTAAGCAGGACCGGCGCGGGATATAATTTCCGGGAGGAATACAAATGCAGACCGAACTAAAGAACCTTGTTGCAAAACACCTCGAAAAAATAATGGACTTGCGGTGCCGGATACACAAAAACCCGGAACTCAGCAATGAAGAGGCGGCCACGGCAGAGCTGGTGGCGGCGACTCTTAAAGAAACGGGAATGAAGGTAATCACCGGAGTCAGCGGCCACGGCGTGGTCGGCGTCCTACAGGGCGCGGGCGAAGGCCCTTGCATCGCTCTTCGGGCCGACATGGACGCGCTCCCCATGGAGGAGAAGACGGGACACCCCTGCGAATCCCGGGTAAAGGGAGTAATGCACGCCTGCGGTCACGACGTCCACACTGCCACCCTGCTCGGGGCGGCCCTCGTTCTTTCCGAAGTAAAGGACCGCTTCAACGGAACGGTAAAATTTGTATTCCAGCCGGCCGAGGAGTTCAATCCTACGGGCGGCGCCCCCGGTATGATTGACGGCGGAGTCCTTCAGAACCCTGATGTGGACGGAATTGTAGGCCTCCACGTATGGCCCTCCCTGCCCACCGGAACCGTTGCCACCAAAGACGGAGCCTTAATGGGGGCGTCTGACAGGCTCTTTCTCACTGTAAAGGGCAGGGGCGCTCACGGCTCGGAGCCAGATAACGGCGTGGACGCCATAGCCATTGCCTCCCAGATAATCTCTGCTCTTCAGACTATAGTATCCAGGAACGTAAGCCCCCTTGACGCCGCCGTGGTAACCATAGGAACCATTAAAGGCGGCGACCGTTACAACGTAATCGCCGAGGAAGTGGTCCTTGAGGGCACGGTCCGTACTGTTAACCCCGAAACCCAGGAAAAAATGCCCGGAAGGATCGAGACCCTGGCAGGCGGTATAGCCCGCGGAATGGGCGGCGACTGCGAAATGAAATACATCAGGGGCTACCCTCCCCTTATGAACGACCCCGGCCTCACCAAAAAAGTCCTCTCCACTCTTGCAGGCATAGTGGGGGAGGAAAATGTAATAAAGGTTGAAAAACCTGCCCTGGGAGGAGAGGACTTTGCCTTCTTCACCAGGAAGGTTCCGGGCTGCTTCCTGTGGCTCGGCTGCAGGCCTGAAGGAGTGGCGAAGGAGGACATGGCGCCCCTTCACAACAATCGCTTCCTGCCCGACGAAAAGTCCGTCCCGCTTGGCGTGGAAGTAATGGTACGCTGCGCCCTGGACTTTCTGGGTGCATAGCGGACGGAGGCCGATATGACAGAAGCCGGGGACAAAAAATATATTGAACTGAGAAGGGAACTCCATGCCCACGCCGAAACGGGCTGGACTGAGTTCTGGACCACTGCCAGGGTAGCGGGGATCCTCAGTTCCCTGGGGTACGAAGTTCTTGTGGGAAAACAGGTTTTAAACACCGGCGCAATCATGGGCCGTCCTTCGGAGGACGCCATTGCGGGCCACATAGAGAGAGCCATCTCCCAGGGGGCCGACCCGGCCTGGATTGAAAAAATGGCGGGTTACACGGGAGCTGCGGGAATTCTTGACACCGGACGCCCCGGACCTGTGACGGCCTTCCGTTTCGACATGGACGCTGTGGATGTAAGCGAGGCCCGGGATGAAAAACACCGCCCCTTCAAAGAAGGTTTTGCGTCTAAAAATGCGGGGGCTATGCACTCCTGCGGCCACGACGCCCACATGACCATCGGCCTTGCCCTGGCGGAGATTCTTATGATGCGGAAGGACGGTCTGACGGGCATAATAAAACTCATATTTCAGCCCGCCGAGGAGGGCGTCCGGGGAGGCAAGGCCGTAGCCGAATCGGGCATACTGGACGACGTCGACTGGTTCTTCGGCGCCCATATAGGCATGGGGGTTCCTACTGGCTCCATTTCTCAAGAGGCCGTAGGATTTCTGTGTACCACCAAATTTGACGTAACTTACAAGGGCAGGGCCGCTCACGCGGGCGGCGCGCCGAACGAGGGCAAAAACGCACTCCTGGCCGCCTGCTCCGCCTCGCTGGCCCTGGCGGGAATTGCCCCCCACAAGGACGGCCCCACAAGGGTTAACGTTGGCTTTATGCAGGCCGGCACAGGCCGGAACGTGATACCTGCCGACGCCGTTATGAAGGTGGAGACCAGGGGAAGCGCCGAGGCCATTAATAACTACGTCTACGACAGGGCTATGGAAGTAGTCCGGGGCGCCGCCGAAATGTACGGGGTAGAAATGACCCTGGAGCAGATGGGGGCTGCAGTGGACGCCCTGGGCGACAAAGAAGCCGTTGACATCGTAAAGGCGGCTGCGTCCGAATCCGGGGCCTTCGGCAACCTGCTTCCCCCGGTGGAGCTGGGGGGCAGCGAGGACGTTTCGTGGATGATAAAAAGAGTTCAGAAAGGAGGAGGTAAAGCGGCGTACTTCATAATAGGAAGCAATATTGCAGCAGGGCATCACAACGAGTACTTTGATCTTGACGAAACTGTAATTCTTCCGTCGGCAGAGCTTATGGCCGCGCTGGCGGAGAGCGTCGCAAAACCCGCCTGAGGCGGGAAAGACCGGCGCTAATCCTGGAAGGAGGTTGTTTTATGTCGCAAGCAGCTGAGACAAAGAAACGCGGTTTGCTCATGCGCTTTATCAGGGGTGTTGAAATTGTAGGAAACAAACTTCCTCACCCGTTCTGGCTTTTCGTCATTCTTTCCGGAATTATACTTGCCCTGTCCTGGTGGCTTGGCAGGGCGGGCATGTCCGTCCAGTATGTGGCGGCCGCAGGCGGCGGCGGCGAGAGCAAGGAAGTCACCGTTTCGGTGATCAACCTGCTCAACTACAAGAGCATGAGAGTTGTCTTTACCGACCTGCTCAAGATCTACGCCGGCTTCCCGCCCCTGGGCCTGATCATTGTCATGACCCTGGGCATCGGACTGCTGGAGCAGTCGGGCATGATCTCCGCCCTTATGAGGAAGACCATCCTGGGCGCGCCGTCCTACCTGGTCACCTTCGCCCTGGCCATTATCGGAATCAACGCCAACCTGGCCTCCGACGCAGGCATCATCTTCACCCCCATGATAGGCGCAGCCATCTTCAAGGCCCTGGGAAGAAACCCCTGGATCGGTATCACGGCAGGCTACGCCGCATCCCAGGGCGGGTTTACCGCCAACTTCTTCATTGCGGGGACTGACGCCCTCCTGGCGGGTATCACCGAGTCCGCCGCCAAGGGCATGAACATCCCCGGGCCCATCCACCCCCTCATGAACTGGTACCTCATGGTTGTGGCCACGGTGGTTGTGGCGTTTGTCACCACTTTCGTGACAGAGAAGATCACCTGCAAGTACCTGGGCGACGAGGGCGGCATGATGGACGCCGCAGAAATAGAGAAGCACAAGGTCACCGACGATGAAAACAGGGGGCTCAAGTGGTCCATGTATGCCTGCATCGCCTACATCCTGGTGATCTTTGCCCTCACCTTCCCCGAGGGCTCCTTCTTCAGGGGGGACGATGGGAATATACTTCCCCGGTCACCTTTCCTCTCAAGCGTGGCGGGAATCCTCTTCGGGCTCTTCTTCTTCATGGGCATTGCCTACGGCTACGGCGCCAAGATAATCAAGGAAGGCTCCGACATCCCCAAGATGATGGAGAAGGGGCTCAAGGGCGGCATAAGCTTCCTGGTGGTGGTCCTTCCTGCGGCCATCTTCATCCACCTCTTCAACGCAAGCAACCTGGCAACGGTTCTTGCCGTTAACGGAGCCGACTGGCTCAAGGAAATGAAGTTCACAGGCGCCAAGCTGATTGTGGCCTTTGTCTGCCTGACCACAGTGATCAACCTGTTCATCTCCAGCGGATCGGCCAAGTGGCTCATACTGGCGCCCATCTTCGTGCCCATGCTGGGTATGATGGGCTTCTCCCCTGCCCTCACCCAGGCGGCCTACCGGGTTGGCGACTCGGTCACCAACAACCTGGCGCCCCTGTCCTACTACGTGCCTGTCATGATCGGCTTCTACGAACAGTACAAGTCCGACCCGGACCAGGAAGTGGGCATCGGGACCCTCATCTCCCTCCAGCTGCCCTACAGTATCCTCTACCTCATTCTCTTCACCGCACTGCTGGTCTTCTGGTTCACCATGGGCTGGCCCCTGGGCCCCGGCGCGGACCTCTTCATCACCATGTAATAAACCCTGTTTAAGGGAAACAAAAATGGGAAGGCATAAAGCCTTCCCATTTTTTGTTTCCAGCCTTTTCTTCGGGATTACGGAACCACCAGGGTACCGGCCCTGCCTTCCAGGGCCTCCAGACCTTCTTCCAGCCTGGCCAGAATGGCCTGTTTCCCGCCTCCTTTTACAAAGCGGACAGCGGCCCGTATCTTTGGGCCCATGGAGCCCGCGCTGAAGTGCCCCTCTCTCTCAAAAGCCTCCAGCTGTTCAACGCTCGTGGTCCCGAGCCATTTCATATCTTCCCTGCCGTAGTTGACGGCCGCTCCCGGGACGTCCGTCAGAATCATCAGGACCTCTGCGCCGACGGCAACGGCAAGCCGCTCAGCGGCCAGGTCCTTGTCTATCACCGCTTCCACGCCCCTTAGAGCGCCGTCCTTCGTACGGATAACGGGTATTCCGCCCCCTCCGGAGGCTATAACGGTAAATCCGCCTTTAATAAGGGAGTTTATTGCCCTTTCGTCCACTATAGACCTGGGGTCCGGGGATGGAACCACCCTACGCCAGCCTCTTCCCGAGTCCTCCCTCCAGGTTTCCCCTGTTCCTGCCATGCGGCGCCTTGCTTCCTCCTCCGAATAAAAAGGCCCCACCGGCTTTGTGGGGTTGGCAAAGGCCGGATCGTTTTCGTCCACCTCCACCCTGGTTACCAGGCAGGTCGCCTCACGGTCTGTCAAACCTTCCCTGGCAAAAACATTCCGGAAGCTCTGGCAGAACATGTAGCCTATCATCCCCTGGCTCCCCGCCCCGCAAACGTCCATGGGCATGGCGGGCACCGACGGGTTTCCCAGTTCATTCTGAATGAGAATC
>JAAYQT010000293.1 GCA_012519165.1 Synergistaceae bacterium | reverse complement strand
TTCTTGACTCCCGCATCACACGCAACATGTTGCGTGTGATGCGGGAAAAACACTCTAAATAGTGTGCAGGAGGGACCCTAATGGCTTTTTTATATAAGGAGCGTTTCCATTCCGTTTTTCCCGGCCCCCTTAAGGACGGGGGGGCGGAGATCCTGTCCGAGAACGCCATGTGGCTGCTTGAGCAGCGATACTTTGCAAACAGGTACGACCCCGCCCTGGGCTCAGTGCGCAAGGAATCCTCCTTTGCCGAGTTCGCCCGGAGGGTGGCAAGAATTGTGGCCGCTGCCGAGACGACGTACCTTAAGGGTAGCGGCGCCGATCTGGACTGGCTTCGCCGCCTGGAGGGGAATATTTATAACGACATTATCAACAGGCGTTTTCTCTTCAACTCCCCCTGCCTCTTTGCAGCAGGCGCCGGAATGACGGTGGATCCTAACCTGGGCCCAAGGGTCTACTGCCCTCCCGAGGAGATGACCTTCGACGACTACGCCCTGCTCCAGAATTCAAAGACCAGGAGCCAGCAGCTCTTCGCCTGCTTTGTCATCGACGTGCCCGACAGCATCGACGGCATCTTCGACGGGGTCAAGGACGCCGCCGTGATAAGCAAGTACGGCGGGGGAGTGGGGGGCAACTTCGGCCGGCTGAGGGAGCGGGGAAGCGCCATCAGCGGCGGCATCGGCGGCCAGGCCAGCGGCCCCGTCTCCTTTATGGAGACATGGAACACCATGGGCGCCGTAGTGGTACAGGGGGGAAGGCGGCGGGCGGCCCTTATGGGGATGCTTTTCGACGACCACCCGGATATCTACGACTTTATCGACGCCAAGGTGGAGGAGGGGAGGCTGCCCTACTTCAACATCTCCGTCTGCGTGTCGGACAGGCTAATGGAAGTCTCGGAGGGAGGGGAGTTCGGCCTTGTCTCCCGGAGCGACGGCAGGGTCGTTAAGAGGGTAGACGGCGCCGACCTCTGGAACAAGCTCTGCGAGAGCGCCTGGAGGCGGGGCGACCCGGGCATCTTCTTCATCGACAGGGCCAACGATGATAACCTCCTCAAGATGGACGACACCTGGAGAATCGAGTCCACCAACCCTTGCGTAACGGGGGATACGTGGGCGCTGACCGACGAGGGGCCAAGGCAGGTAAGGGAGCTGGTCGGAAAGCCGGGCCGCCTGATGGTCAACGGCGAGGGCTACGAAACGGCCGGTTTTTTCAGCACCGGGGTAAAGCCCGTATTCGAGCTTAAGACCCGGGAGGGACACTCCCTCAAGCTCACCGGTGACCACAGGGTGCGCAGAATCAGCAAAATGACCCGCTATACTGAGGAATTTGAGTGGGTGGAGGCCCGTTCCCTGCGTCCGGGAGACATGCTGGCTCTCCACGATCACGGAAGCTTTTTGGGCTGGCAGGGCTCTTTCACGAAAGAGGAGGGGTATCTTGCAGGCCTCCTGATGGGGGACGGAGTCCTGAAGGCCGACAAGGCCGTGCTGTCCGTATGGGCGGGGGCGGCGGCTTCAGGCGGCGAAACGGTAATGGCAAAAGCGCTATCGTGCGCCATGGAGCTCCCCCACAGGAGCGACTTTGCAGGATGGTCGAAAGTTGCAGGCCGGGACGAGTATCGACTTGCACTGGCGTCCATAAGGGATCTGGCCCTGTCCCTCGGCATGGCCCCGGGAGAGAAGGGAATCACCCCCGTTCTTGAGGGGACAACCTCAAGCGCCTTCTATAGGGGGTTTTTAAAGGGGCTCTTCGACTCCGACGGGTCGGTCCAGGGGACGACGGCCAAGGGGGTAAGCGTCCGCCTTGCCCAGAGCAACCTCGATACGCTCGGGGCCGTTCAGAGGATGCTGGCCAGGCTCGGAATCCAGAGCACAATCTACGAAAACCGCCGCAGCGCCTCGGAGCTTCCCATGCCCGACGGCAAGGGCGCCCTCGCCCCCTACCCCTGCAAAGATCAGCATGAACTGGTAATCAGCAAGGGAAATATGGCCCGTTTTGCGGCCCTCGTCGGGTTTGAGGACAGCCTTAAGAAAAAGGCCCTGAACGACGCCCTGGGCAGCTATAAAAGAAAGTTTGACAGGGAGAGGTTCTTCGCCCGCTTCCAGTCTCTGACCCCCCTCGGGGAGGAAGAAGTGTTCGATGCCTCCGTGCCCGGCGTCAACGCCTTCGACGCCAACGGGTTCTATGTTCATAACTGCGGCGAGCAGCCCCTGCCCAACTACACCAGCTGCAACCTGGGCTCAATTAACGCGGAGGCTTTTGTGAGAAGCTCATCCGACGGAAAGAAGGAATTTGACTACGAAGGGTTCAACGACCAGGTATTCAGGTCCATGTACTACCTGGACCTGGTCATCGACGCCTGCTCCTACCCCCTGGACCGGATCGGCGAGAGGACAAAGAGGATAAGGCCCGTAGGGCTCGGGGTTATGGGCCTTGCCGACTCGGCCATCATGCTGGGGATGAAGTACGGCTCCCCCCGGTTCGGCGAATTCTGCAAGTCACTGGGGGACTCCATGGCCACGGCGGCCCTCTGCGCCACCGTGGGGATGGTGTCGGAGATGGGCAAGGATCCCTTCCCCGAGGCGGGGCTGGTGGAGGAACTCTTCTCCCGGTTTGCCGGCGAGCAGGGTCACAGCCTGTTTCCCGAGGCATGGTACGGCAGCCTGGACCGGGAGGGCTTCCGGTCCCTCCTTGAAAAAATGCGCGCCTCATCCACCATTCCTTACACTTTGGCCAACGCCCTGGAGGGGTTTGCATCGGCCAGGGGCCTGGGCAGCGAGGGCGACCGGCTGAAATTGGCCGGAGAGGTGCTGCTGGCTTTTGCTAGGGGAAAGATAAGAAACAGCCGGAGGCTTTCCGTTGCGCCCACGGGGTCCATCTCCATGCTCATCGATACCAGCGCGGGGATTGAGCCCAACTTCGCCTGGAGCTGGACGCGGCGCATCGCCAGGGCCGACGGCGAGGGTCAGG
>JAAYQT010000292.1 GCA_012519165.1 Synergistaceae bacterium | reverse complement strand
TTCCCGTATCCTTCAGGAAGGAGTGCTCCGGCCCCACGCCCGGGTAGTCAAGCCCCGCCGCCACAGAGTGCACGGGCGCGGGTTCGCCCCGGTCGTCCAGCAGCACGTAGGTACTGAAACCGTGGACCTTTGCGGGCTTCCCAACGGACAGGGTGGCCGCATGGGCGCCTATGCCGTGCTCAAGCCCCCGCCCTGCGGGCTCCACCCCCGTGAGGGCCACCCCGGCGTCGTCCAGAAATCCTGAGAAGATGCCCATGGCGTTGCTCCCGCCTCCCACGCATGCCGCCACCTCGTCAGGCAGGCGGCCCTCCCGGTCCAGCATCTGGGCCCTGGCCTCCCTGCCGATGATGCTCTGGAAGTAGCGCACAATCTCGGGATAGGGGGAGGGGCCAACTACCGAACCAAGGAGATAGAAGGCCTCCGGGTCCTCCTGCCATGCGTCCAGGGCGGCGTCCACCGCCTCCTTGAGGGTGGCCTGCCCCGCAGTGACGGGGACTACCTTCGCCCCCAGGGCCTTCATCCGGGACACGTTGGGGGCCTGTCTTTTTACGTCCTCCGCCCCCATGTAGACGGTGCACTCAAGCCCCATAAGGGCCGCCGCAGTGGCGCTCGCCGTGCCGTGCATCCCCGCCCCCGTCTCGGCGATGAGGCGGGTCCTGCCCATGCGTTTTGCCAGCAGGGCCTGGCCGATGGCGTTGTTGATCTTGTGGGCCCCCGTGTGATTGAGGTCCTCCCTCTTAAGGAAAAGCCTGCCTCCCCCGCACTCCCCGGCGAGATTGACGCACTCCGTCAGGGCCGAAGGTCTGCCCACGTACTCCGCCATGAGCCTGTCCAGCTCCGCCATAAACTCCCCGTCGGCCAACGCGCCGTCGAAGGCCCGCTCCAGTTCCTCCAGCAGCATGGCAATTCCTTCGGGGACGTACCTTCCGCCGTAGGGCCCGTAAAAACCTCTCTCCTTCGCCTGTCCGTTAGCTGCCTGTTTCATCTCTTTCTCCTCCTTAAAAATAGTGATATAAAAAAAGGGAGCCTGCCTCCGAAGAGACGGCCCCCCTAAGGGTACAAAAAAGGGGCCGCGGGATCATATCGCTCCCGCGGCCCCTAAAGCGCAACTGTACGGGCGGCGGGCTCTAGGTCCGCCACCACCACATGGAGATATTCATTATCTGCTGCCTGGAAATTTCACCTATTGTAATCATGGGCTGAAAATACCACGGGGGAGGGGGTTTGTCAACAGGGGCTAAGGTTCCGAAATTTAAGAAAATAGCGGCTACGCTTCTTTCCGAAAGCGGGGGGAGATTTAAAGGGGTGTTGCGAAAAAGACCCCCAGAGTCCATAATAAATACAAATTCAGTTCGTTTCAATGCAATCAAAACAAAAAGGAGATGATTGTTTTGAACAGAGTCAGAATTTTAGTGGCAGCGTTACTTATGGTCGCAATGGCCGGTTCGGCGGCCTTTGCCTCCGGGGAGCTTAACGCCTACTCCATCATGCCGGAGAAGTACGCCTCGCAGGTCTTCGAGGCCTTTACCGCCGAGACGGGAATCAAGGTCAACTTCATGAGGTTCTCCTCCGGCGAGGCCCTGGCCAGAGTGGTGGCGGAGAAGAACAACCCCCAGGTGGACGTGATCCTGGGCGGCCCGGCGGATACTTACGAGGCCGGCATCGGCGAGGGGGTTTTCGAGGCCTACAGGCCCGCCGGGGCGGACATGATCCCCGAAAAATTCCGCTCCCCCGATAACTACTGGACGGGCATCGGCATCATCCCGCTGGTCTTCCTTACCAACACCAACTTTCTTAAGGAAAAGGGCCTGGAGGCGCCCGTATCGTGGAACGACCTCCTGGACCCCGCCTACAAAAACGGGCTCCAGATGGCCGATACCCGCACCTCCGGCACGGCCACGGAGAGGATCTACTCCCTGGTGAAGATCTGGGGCGAGGACGAGGCCTTCGTCTACCAGAAAAAGCTCCACAAGAACATCCAGATGTACACCAAGAGCGGCGCCGGCGGCGCAATGCCAATCGCAACCGGCCAGGCTGCCTCCGGCATTTTCTACATCGTGGACGCCCTGGACATCCAGCAGCAGGGCTACCCGGTGGCCCTCACCTACCCGGTGGAGGGAGTCTCCTACGGCATTGAGGGCTCGGGCATTCTGAAGGGCGCCAAGAACATGGAGAACGCCAAAAAATACATGGACTGGGTATCGTCAAAGGCCTTCGCCCAGTTTATAGTGGATAAGAAGATCAACTACATCCCCACCAGGACCGACGTTGAAGTAACCAACCCCGCCCTGGACCTGTCGAAGATGAAGCTCATCGAAGTGGACGTGGCCTGGAAGGGCGAGAAGCGCAAAGAATACGTGGAACGCTGGATTAACGAAGTTATCAAGTAGGCCTCGGGAGACCGGGGTCCTAACCTCCCCGGCGGGGCATACCCTGCCGGGGAATTTTTCACCGGTAGAATTCAGCCATGAACAGTAAAGCTCCGCTCTCCGTACCGGAGAGGGTTTCCCCCTTTAAGAGGGACCCGGCCCTTCTGCCGGCCCTGGCCGCCGTGTGGGTCTCCCTGGCGGTCTTCGTCCTGTACCCTGTTATCCGGCTTTTTCTTGTAACCTTTATGGCGGAGGGGCAGCTTTCCTTCGCAAACCTTACGGCAGCGCTCTCCAACTGGTACGACCGGCAGGCCTTTGTAAACAGCCTGTGGCTTGCGGCGGCGGTATCGGCCGCCGGGACGCTCCTCGGGTACGTCTACGCTTTCGCAGTCACCAGGATTGCCCTCCCTCCGTGGGTAAAGTGGCTCCTGGGAGCGGTGACCATTTTGCCCCTTATCTCGCCCCCCTTCACCAGCAGCATAGCCCTTACCCTCTCCCTGGGCCCCAACGGCATTCTGCTGAAGCTGCTGGGCGTCGGAAACTTCAATTTTTACGGCTTCTGGGGGACGTGGCTGTCGGAGACGCTGACCTACTTTCCCGTGGCCTTCATGACCCTGGCGGCAATCCTCTCGGCAGTGGACCCCAACCTGGAGGACGCGGCCCTGTCCCTGGGCGCGTCGCCGGGCCGGGTCTTCCGCACCGTCACCCTTCCCCTGTCCATCCCGGGGATTGCCAACTCGGTACTCCTGCTCTTTGCCGGCTCCCTGGCCGACTTTGCCACCCCCCTGGTGCTTGCGGGCCACAACTTCCCCGTGCTCCCCACCCAGGCGTACCTGCAGATAACGGGCCTTTACGACCTCCGGGGCGGGGCGGCCCTCTCCTTTCTGCTGCTGGTCCCCGCCATGGCGGTCTACGTGTTGCAGCGGTTCTGGGTGGGAAAGAAGAGCTACGTCACCATAAGCGGAAAATCCGGCGCCCGGTCCGCCTTCAAAAGCAAAGGCAGGCTGGCCGAAGGACTGGTTACCGGCGTATGTTTTTTTGTCACCGCCTTCATCCTCTACCTCTACTCCCTTATCCTCTGGGGGGCCATGGTTAAGGTATGGGGGGTGGACAACTCCCTCACCCTGGAGAACTTCCGGTACGTGTTCACCCACGGCCGCAAGGCCATCCTGGACACCCTGTCCGTGGCGGCGGTCGCCACTCCCCTCGGCGGGCTGCTTGCAGTGGTGGTGGGCTATTTATCACAACGCAAAAAATTTTTCGGCAACAGGGCTATGGAGTTCTTCTCCCTGCTTAACTACGCCCTGCCTGGCACGGTGGTGGGAATTGCCTACATCATTGCCTTCAACGAGAAGCCCCTCCACATCACGGGAACCATGACCATCCTGGTGGCGGCCTACATGTTCCGCTACAGCTCGGCGGGCATCCGGGCGGTGATCGCCTCCCTCCACCAGATAGACCCCTCCGTGGAGGAGGCCTCGGCAAGTCTGGGGGCAAGCGCGGCGCGGACCTTCTTCAGGGTCACCGTGCCGCTGGTGATCCCCGCCGTGCTCATGGGCATGAGGTATCTGTTTATCCTGAGCATGACGGCAATCAGCTCCACCATCTTCCTGGTGTCGGTAAAGTGGAACCTCCTCACCACCCGAATTCTTGAGTGCATGACGGAGCTCCAGTTCGCCCAGGCGTGCGCTTTCTCCGTGGTACTTATCCTGTTGGTCTTTGCAGCCACTGCGGTAATGGCGGGGCTCACCCGTCTGGCGGCGAGGCGGATTTCCGGCGAAGGAGGCCGAGGCTGATGGCCGTTGCGCTTGAACTTTCAAATGTGTCGAAGGTATTTCACAAGGACAAAAAGCCCGTCCGGGCGGTGGACGGCGTTTCCCTGTCGGTATCGCCCGGGGAGATGGTCACCTTCCTGGGACCCTCGGGGTGCGGAAAGACCACCATCCTGCGCATGGTGGCGGGCTTTGAAACCCCTACAGGCGGCGCCGTCTCCATCGACGGCCGGGATGTGACCAACGTCCCCGTCAACAGGCGGGACATAGGCTTTGTTTTCCAGAACTACGCCCTCTTCCCCCACATGAGCGTCTTCGAGAACGTGGCCTACGGCCTCCGGGTCAAGGGCACGGGCGAGGCGGATATCCGCCGGAAGGTGGGGGAGGGGCTGGAGCTCGTGGGGCTGAAGGGGGCGGACAAGGCCTTCCCCAACCAGCTCTCCGGCGGGGAGCAGCAGAGGGTGGCCTTGGCCAGGGTGCTTGTACTGGAGCCCAAGGTGCTGCTGATGGACGAGCCCCTGTCCAACCTGGACGCAAAACTCAGGATCCACATGCGCACCGAGATACGAAGAATCCAGAAACAGCTTGATGTCACCTGCCTCTACGTCACCCACGACCAGGGGGAGGCCCTTACCATGTCCGACAGGATTATGGTTATGAACAAAGGGAAGGTGGAACAGATAGGGCCCCCCCGGGAGCTTTACAGCGACCCCCGCTCCCTCTTTGTAGCCGACTTCATCGGACAGGCCAATATTATCCCCGGCTCGGTAGTGGCCTTCGACGGTACGAATGTACTGGTTTCGGTGGCGGGGGTTAAAATAGGGGTGCGGGCAGTGAAAAATGCCTCCTTCACCCCCTGCGCCCCCGCCGCCCTGGTGGTAAGGCCTGAAAACCTTATGCCGTCGGAGGAGGGCATGGCGGGCACGGTCCGCACCGCCACCTTCCTGGGGGGCCGCATGGAGTACGAGGTAATCCTGGAGGGGGGCGGCGAAGTCCTCTCTTTCGACCCCTTCCTGCCCGGCAAGAAGACCTTCAGCGAAGGGGAGAGAATCCGCCTGTACTTTGACCCGTCCGTGGCGGTGGCGCTGGAAACTTAAGGCCGCGGCGCCCGAAGCCTGTTGGAAAAAAGCCGGGGAAGGACTTCAAGCCCTCCCCGGCTTTTGATGGACGCGACTCCAGGCTTTCATTTCAGGTTGAAGAAGAGGACCCCACAAAGAAATGCACTACAAAACATAAAATAAATGTATGCGCAAAATTGATGTAAAATTTCTATATTCAAGAACAGCGAATATCTATTGACAGAAATTGATTTGTAGATTATAGTGCATCTTGCAAAAGAAAAGATTCACAGGTCGCTGCTACATCGTTCAGCCAGGCGGCACAGCAAGGCTTCGGAAGGCTTTTTTTAAACCCGACCCCTTCATTACGCAGATCATTTTGCCCGTTTCTTACACTTCCCCTTAGGAAAACTTTCAGCTGCTTGCGTTTATGTTCTCGTCGCAAATAGTCTAATTTGTTTCATATTTATTTTGGCTTCTTTTAGTGTGTTTATAGAAGCGCTGTTGTTGTGTACGCCTTATTTTAGGCCGGCGGGGAGTGGATTCGGAATGTACCACAAAAAAGAAAGGCTGGTGGATGAAGTGAAACGTTTCGTAATGATCCTCGCGGTAGTTATTCTGACCCTGGGTGTTGGCGCGGCGTTTGCGGAGGAAATGGGAGTCATGGGAGGCGGCTGCCCCCCCGTTGATCCCGGGTGCCCGCCCCTTCCCAACTTTGACACTCTGAAGGTCAACTGGCAGGTAGTCCCCATGTCTACCATTAAGATTACGGAGCGCGAACTGAACCTCTGCGTCTACATCGGCTGCCTTGAGTGGCTCGGAAAAGCAAAGGAAATTCATTACTCAGCCACTGCGACCGGTACCGACCTGAGGAAGATTGTAGGAGCCGTACAGACCGCCCTTCCCACCGATGTGGGCCTTCATGTGAACCTCAGGCGGCCCGACAGCGTGGGGACGTCCCAGGGGTGGAAAGAGCTTTCCACAACCCCTGTTGATCTGGTGACCGGTATTTCCAAGCTGTGCATCGGCTACGGTACCGGCCAGGTCGCCCTGTCTGCGGGCCCGAACGCCGCCAAGGGTTCCGGCTCGGTGGTTATGCAGCTCACGATCCTTGACCAGGCAATCTAGCGGTTGCCAGGGCCCTGCGGTCCGGTTGAAGCTGCGACGTGTTTAAAGGAAGTGTCCGGCCCCCGCCGGCCTTTCACTTCCGGGAGGCGACGCAAAACAGGATAAAAGAAGCCATCGATAAAACAAAAGGAGGGGCCGTTATGAACAGGATAATAAGGTTGTTTGCGGCTCTCGCCCTGTTTCCTCTCTTTTTCCTGATGACAGCCGGACCGTGCCGGGCCCTGGACCTCCTGGTTTCCGGAGCCTGGTTTCTCCGGGGAAGCGGAAGTATGTGGTCGTCCTCGACGCCCGCCGTAGCGAGCGCCGGGGGCGACGTTCTTATCTCCGTAATGGGGGCCGGGGCGGGAGAACCATGGAAAGTTACGGCAGATCTTGACAGCCGGGGCATGCCCGAAAGCGCAAGGGTATGGGTGCGAAGGGGCGGGGCCGGGCAGGGAATTGGATGGATTGACGGCGGACTTGTTTTTATTCCCCTGGGCGCCAGGGATACCACACTGTTTACCGGGGCGGGCGACCGGATGCAAATTCCTCTCGAGGTAAAGGTGGACGGCATTTCTCCCCTTACTTCTTCGGGTTTGTTCCGGGGGGAGCTGCGTTTTAAGGCGGTGAGCCTCCGATGACCGGCAAGAGGATTTTATTTGCGTTAGCGGCGGTCTTTTTCTCTCTGGCTAATCTTTCGGCCTGTTTCGGCGAAGCTTCTTTCAACGTAGTGGGCGATCTAAGCTACAACTTCAACCTGGAGCCCGGCGGCAGGGTAATGGGCGAGATAACGGTAGAAAACGAGGGGAACGAAGACGGGGAAGTGAAGATTTATTTCGTTGACTACCTCCATTATGCCGATGGCAGAAACCTGTTCGAGAAAGCCGGGTCATCGGCCCGGTCAAACGCCCCGTGGTTCTCGGTATCGCCGGGCCAGGCCAGCGTCCCTGCCAAGGGAAGCCTGAAAGTGCACTATTCTTTGTCGGTCCCGGCAAACCCCGCCCTGCGGGGAACCTACTGGAGCATTCTCATGGTGGAGCCCATCCCCGTGAGCTTTCTCACCCCGGCGGACCAGAAAGACGATGTTAACGTGCGCGTTGTTACTGTTGCCCGCTTCGGCATTCAGATGATCACCAATATCGGCAGGTCGGGGGAGGTTAAGATTCGCTTTATCGACAGAAGCCTGGTGAAAGAAGGGGGAAAGCCCTTGCTGCGCCTCGACGTTTTAAACGAGGGCGAAAAGCTGGCGACTCCCCATGTGTGGGCTGAATTTTTTAACAGCAAGGGCAAGTCAAGCGGCCCTATCGACGGCAGCAGGCAGCGCATCTATCCGGGGTGCAGCGGCCGCTACATAATGGACCTGTCGGGGCTTGCCCCGGGCGGATACCAGATAGTAGTGGTTGCGGACAACGGGGACGACAACGTATTCGGCGCAAACTACGCCATGGATCTGAAGTAGGCGGGGAGCGAAGACCATGGATACCCGGCGGAGTTTAATGCGCATTTTGCTTGTTGTCGCCGTTATTTTGACGGCTGCGGCCGCG
>JAAYQT010000291.1 GCA_012519165.1 Synergistaceae bacterium | reverse complement strand
TAGGCGAAGCGACTTTAGTAAAGCGCACCCCCGCCCTCCCCGGGATGGCCGAGCCTGCCGCCCCGGGGAGGGCTTTTTTATCCGGCGTATGCGTATTTCCCTGCTCCCGTGTCCCCTTCCCCCTGTGCTATAATAATCACACAACTTAACCGGGGAGAGAGTGGCCGTATGGGTTACAGGGACAACGCCTTCAAGCGGATGATCGGCGACAAGCAGATGTTCCTCCGCTTCGTCAAAAAATTCATGAGGGGCATAATCCCGGAGAAAATGGCCGACCAGCTCGGCGCCGGGGAGTTCCCCTTGGGCAACCTCGTCCTTGAAAACACCACCTTCGTCCCCTCCGACCTCCGCGACAAACACTCCGACGTAGTCTGGCGAATAAGCCTTGACGGCTACGAGGCCTACTTCTACATCCTCATAGAGCACCAGTCCTCCGTGGACTTCCTCATGCCCTTCCGGCTTCTGAACTACATGACCCAGCTGTGGCTTCGCTACGTAACGGACGCAGGCCGTGACGCCCGGAGAAAGGACTTCAAACTTCCGCCCATAGTTCCGGTGGTCTTCTACGAGGGAGAGCGCAAATGGAGCGCCGACCTCCGGTTCTCGGACAAAGTCCGTAGCTTTGACACTTTCAGCCGCTACGTCCCGGAATTTGAATATAAACTGGTCTCCCTGCGTGAGGACCATACCGACGGCTTTGAAAACCCCGTATGGGAGCTATCAGGCACCCCCAGCGCCCTTGATATCATCCTGTATCTTTCGACACCCTTCAGGAGCGAGGGGCTGCTTGAGGTATCGGAAAAGGTAAGGTCATTTTTGCAGATAATCCCTGACAGTGAAAAAGAATTATTAGCGAAGCACCTGAGCGGCTATTTGAAGATCCTTCTGGACCGCGAGGGAATTGCATCGCCTGACAGCGGTGAAGAAATCTTTGACGAAAAGGAGGCGGAGCCGATGCTGGCCTACATAGAGAAAGAGTTCAAACGCGCCCGGATAGAGGGGCGGGAAGAAGGGCGGGAAGAGGGCCGCGAAGAAGGCCTTCGCGCAGTAATTCAGCGTATGTTCGCCTCAGGAATGGCCACCTCCCTGGTAAGTGAACTAACTGGCCTGACCGCAGATGAAATCCGCGACCTAATGAAGGAGCAATAAAAATCCTCCTTTACCCTATGGACATGCTCCTTCACCCGAAGAAGGTCCGGCTTCAGAAAGAATGCAACGCATTCCCCGAGCAGCGTCAAATGGTATAAATTACTCAAAACTACGGGAGGTTCGCCGTGATTGTCGGGTTGGGGATTGACCTTTGCAGCGTGGAGAGGATGAAGCGGGCCATTCGGTCCGATCATTTTGTGAAGCGGGTGTTTCACCCCTCCGAGGCCGAATATGCCTTTTCAAAGGCTGTCCCGGCCCTCCACCTGGCCGGGAGCTTTGCCGCCCGGGAGGCCTTCTGCAAGGCGTCCGGCGTAAATATGTATTCGGCGGCCTTCGGTGGAGTGTGGGTTGAACGTACCGGCTCCGCCCCCCTCATCAGGACGAGCGACAAGGTGGCCTCGTTAATCCCTCCCCACAAGAGGGGAGTACCGCTGCTATCCATAACCCACGACGGGAATTTTGCGGCGGCGGTGGTGGCCATAGAGGGAAGCGCGGTTAGCCCTGTAGCGGACTTTTTTACTAATGAGGGCGACTGGAAGCTCCTCCCAAACTACGGCCATGATATCCATAAGGGGGGCAGGGGAGGCGTTATTGTTGTGGGCGGCAGCTCCATGTACAGGGGCGCCTCCGTATTGACCCTCCGCGCTTTTCTGCGGTCCGGCGGGGGATACGGCGTCCTGTTTTCCGACGAAGCGGTGTGCGCCGCCTGCGCCTGCTCCCTCCCCGAGGCCATTGTGCTCAACGGCCTTTTCGACGGCGACCCCGGCAAAATAAGACAAGTTCTCGCAGACTGGGGTGAAAAGGCGGACTGCCTCGTGCTGGGGCCGGGGCTGGGGCGGTCGGAGGGGGCCGG
>JAAYQT010000290.1 GCA_012519165.1 Synergistaceae bacterium | reverse complement strand
GGCTCCCAAAGAAATCAGGTTTATTTTCCCCTCTTTGGCCTGCCCCGGGTCATCCAGCAGAAGGACTTCCCGCTTTGCGCCCACAATGGAGGCGGCCCTTTCAATAACTGCCGAATCGCCGTAAAGCACGGGCGCGCAAGACTCCAGGACCTCTTTGTTATCCAGGGCCTTAAGGGAGATTTCAGGCCCCACTCCCGAAGGGTCGCCGATGGTAATTCCTATAACGGGTTTTTTCAATAAAGGTCACCTCCGGTTAAGAAAGCGGCCGGTCTCCTTTGAAACCGGCCGCCGTTAAAATATTTTTAAAGATCCGGCCTAAACCGACTTTTTCTTGTTGTTAAGCCTGTAGAGGAAGTCCACCAGCAGGGGGCACAGGATGGCCGTTATGACGATGGATGCTCCCACCTGCACGGTGGCTGCGGCGGCATAGGGCGCCCAGGTGGGGTCCACTGCCGCGATGGCGGCCGGGGTGCCGGCGGCGTTTCCGGCGGTGGTTCCTATTCCCGCGCCCACTGCATCGCTCCGTTTTTCTTTAGCGGGGATAAGGAATTTATAGGCAAAGTAGCCGCCTATCCCCGTCACGAAAAGGGTAAGAAGGCCAAGGGCAATCCCCGGGCCGCCTGCCCTGGCAATGTCCATGAGGTTGAGGCCCGCACCCAGGGGGAAGGAGAAGAAGGGGATGGATAGCATAACGCCCGGCGCAAGGAAATTCCTCATGTCCTCGTCCAGGTTGCCCAGGATCATTCCGATGATGATGGGCACAATAACTGCCACCATGGCTATGATGGGTATGTTGGCAAGTCCCGTCATGCCCATGGCCACCATGGTGAAGAAGGGGCCGTCGTTGGTGGATATGATGGCCACGGCCCCGATGTCGGACTCGTCGCCGTACTTCTGGGCGAGGGCGGTGTAGAGGCCGCCGTTGGAGTTGGCCATGGCCGCAATCAGAGCCAGGGGGGTGAGGCCGAAGAGGCTGCCCTCGGGGCCCAGGAGCTTGCCTACCACGAGGCCGATGGAGATGCCCAGCACGACCTTCACAGTATTCAGCACTATGCCCTTCCACAGGGCCACCCCTGCGGTTTTAATGGTTATCTGGGCGCCGCTGCAGAACAGCAGCACTGCGATAAGGGGAAGAGCGCCGTTCTTGAACAGGGCAGTAGTAAAGCTGCCGATCATCAGCGATTCCGGTGCAAAGGTGTTAACGATCGCTCCAAGAAGCAGGAACACTACCATGAGGCCACCGGGTACTTTCTGAATAGCCTTGAGAATGGGTACTTTTCCGGTCATCACATACACCTTCCTTCAAAAGTTTGGGTTAATGCCCTAGAACGTGGACGTCAGCTTGTAGATGCCGAACTCCATGTGCTTCAACGCCTCCGCCTTGGTCAGCTTGCCGTTGCAGACCTCTTCAATTTCCGCAAGGACCCTCTCCCCCACTTGGGGGATGGACTCCGTCCCCTCGATTATGGTACCTGCGTTAATATCGATATTCTCCTCCATAAGCCTGAAGGTGATGGGGTTGCCCGTTATCTTGATCACCGGCGCAAGGGGGAAGCCCGTGGGGGTCCCTCTGCCGGTGGTGAAGATCACAACCTGGGCGCCGCCCGCCACCATGCCGGTGATGGATTCGATATCCTGGCCAGGGGTATCCATGAAGTAAAAGCCCTTACCTCCGGGGGCTTCACCGTACTCCAGTACCCCCTGCAGGGGACTGGAGCCGCCCTTGTAGATGCAGCCCAGGGACTTCTCTTCGATGGTGGTAAGGCCGCCCTGGATGTTGCCGGGGGTGGGCTGGCTCCCCCTCATATCCACCCCCATGGCGTTGGCCTTTGCCTCGCAGGCCCTCACCATTTCAATAAGCCTGTCGCCTATCTCCTTTGTCACTGCCCTGCGGGCCAGGACGTGCTCCGCCCCTATCAGCTCCGTGGTCTCTGAGAGGATGGACGCGCCCCCCATCTCCACCAGCCTGTCGGAGACATAGCCGTGAACCGGGTTTGCTGCCAGGCCGGAGGTGGTGTCGGAACCGCCGCACTCCAGGGCCAGGACCAGCTTCGAGAAGTCGGCCTCGGTGCGGGCTATCTTTGAAACCTCCTGGCTCAGCTCCCTGGCGATCCTTAGCCCCTGCTCCTGGGCCTTCAGGGTTCCGCCGCACTTCTGAATAATCAGCGACTCGGTCCGCTTTCCGGATTTTGCTATCTCCCTGGCCAGGTCGTCCGCCTGGACGCTTTCGCACCCCAGGCCTATGACCAGGACGGCCCCCACGTTGGGGTTGGCCCCCAGTCCCGCCAGGGTCCTGAAGGTCACGTCAAGGTCGGGTCCTATCTGGGCGCAGCCGTGCTGGTTCGGGAGGGCCACCGCGCCCTCCGTCTGCTCCGCTATCCTGGCCGCCACGGTGGCGGCGCATACCGAGGCAGGGATAACGGCAATGTGGTTTCTGACGCCGACCCTGCCGTCAGGCCGGACGTACCCCATAAACTTCATTTCTTTGCCCCTCCCCCTTGCCCGGCAAGGTCCCCCCTGCCCCTCATGCTCTCCAGGTTATGGACGTGGACGTGCATTCCTCGTCCGATAAAGGCGGTAGCCCGCCCGATTGCCTCCCCGTACTTCAAAACCGTGGCGCCTTCGGCTATGTCGGCCAGGGCGAACTTATGGCCGAAGGGAATATCCTCCCCCACCACAATACGCTCTACCCCGCCTCCCCGCTCGAAGGCCGCCTCCTGCCCCCGCGCCAGGTCGGCAAGGGCGGTGGCCACGCTGTCGATTTCGTTTGTAAGAAGGGCGTCCCTTTTCATTCCGTCCCGCCCCCTTACTGTTCAACTATTACGGACACGCCGTCGGGGACCACGGTAACGGACCCGTCGTCCCTGCCCAGAATCCCGTCGGCCATGACCAGCGCATCCTCCAGGGACGGGGCCCACTTCATATTCAGATGCTCCACCATTTCTTTCGGCGCAGAGGTTACCATGATAACCGTGTAGTCGATGAGGACCCGGACGAAAATCTGAATCTGCCACTGGTCGGGCTCCGTCTCGTTCCGGCCCCGGGCCATGATCATGTCCATAATTCCCTGCGGGGTAGGCACAGTCTCGAAGGTGCGGTAGAAGGCCTCGCCTCCGTGACCGTCGCTGCACTCCGACGCCACTATGATAACCCCGCCCTTTTTGCAGGTGGCCTCGCCCGCAGTCATGCTCTTTACCGCCTGGTAGAGGTTCTGGTCAAGGGGGTAGCCGCCGTTGCTGGTTATGACAATGTCCGAAGGGACGGCCTTGACCTTGCCGTACCTGCCCATGAACTCGCACCCAGCCTGGTGGGCCTCCTCCATCTCGCCGCTGAAGGCGGCAACTACCTTCTTGTCGGAGTCGATGACCACGTTGCAGATAAAGGCCAACCCTCCCTTGCGGGCGCCGTAGACCATGTCAATATGAATGGGGTTGTCCTTGATAATACCGGTTCTGGCTTTATCGTGGGCGATAAACTCGGCGCAGTGGTTGGCCATCACCGTCTTGTAGCTGGCCACGCCCGGAAGGACGGACTTGCGGCTTCCGGAGTAGCCAGCGAAAAAGTGGGGCTCGATGAAGCCCTCCGCCGCCACCAGGTCCGCCTCCATCACCAGCTTGTTAAGGATGAAGTCGCCCCCCGAGGGGAGCGTACCCACGTGAACAAGGCTTGACTCGTCGTGGCTGTCGTGGACAACGATGCGCTCCTTTTTCACCATCTCCTCGCCGTACCGCTCCACCAGCTCCTCCCGGGTGGTGCCCCTGTGTCCTCCGGTGGCCACCAGGATGGTGACGTCGGCGTCCGGGTTGCCGGCCCGTACCTCCTCCAGGAGGAGGGGCATAATTATTTTGCTGGGCACGGGCCTGGTGTGGTCGCTCGATATGATAACAACTTTTTTCCTGCCCCTGGCCAGTTCCCGCAGCCTGGGGGTTCCGATGGGGTTTTCCAGGGATTTTCTGACTATCTCCGTCTCGGGCAGTTCGGCCTTCAGCTCGTGGAACTTTGACGTCAGGACGGCCTTCAGCCTGTGGTCGGGCACGTCCAGGGACAGATGTCCCCTGCCGTATGGAATTGATACCTTCATAAGCGACACTCCCTTTCATCTATGATTTTATTTGAATACTCAAAAAGGCCAGAAACTCTGGCCCCGGACTGCTTTGTTTTAAGGAGGGCCCGGGAATCAACGCCCGGTTACGGAAAAAGAATGTTTCGGACTGGTACGGTTAAAAAGAATAGTGGCCGGAGCCTTGCTCCTTTGCCCTGTACATGGCCTCGTCAGCTCTCCTGAGAAGCTCGTCTGCGCCGTTTCCGTGGTCGGGGTAAAGGGCGATGCCGACGGAGAGCCTGAGCCGAGCGCCCCCTTCCAGCGACTTAAGGGGCCTGTCAAAGACATCGATGATGCGCCGCGCCACAGTCTCCGCGTCGCCCGCATCTTTCACGGACGGAAGGATAACGGTAAATTCATCCCCGCCCAGCCTGCACACTGTGTCCATGCTCCTCACGCTGGAGGCCAGCAGGGAAGCCGCCTCCTGGAGAGCCAGGTCGCCCGCCGCGTGGCCGAAGCGGTCGTTGATCATTTTAAAATCGTCCAGATCCAAAAAGAACAGGGCCGCCTTTTCCTCAAGCCTCCTGGCCCTGGCCAGAGTCTGGGTCAGCCTGTCTTCAAACAGGAAGCGGTTAGGGAGCCCTGTCAGAAAGTCGTGGGTGGCCTGGAAGAGGATGTGTTCTTCCAGCTCTTTCCTTCCGGTGATGTCGGAATGGGTACCGGCGATGGTCAGGGGGTTTCCGGCCCCATCCTTTCTGACTACCCGGCCTCGTTCAAGAATCCAGCGGCTGCGGCCGTCCGCCCCTTTTACCCTGTATTCAACGCTGTAGGACGGAATCTTGCCGCTGAAACAGCGGCTTCGCTTTTTATTCAGCTTGTCCCGGTCTTCATCCAGGACAAGCCTGTCCCAGGCCTCGGTGGACTGGAAACTCTGCCTGTCGCAGGAGGTTTTTCCCTCAGCTTCGCATAAAATTTCTATGGAGAGGGGCGAAAGAGCCGTGCTTCCCGTGGCGTGATCCCAGATCCAAAGCCCCTCGCTCATGCCCTCCACCGCCAGGCGAAGCATCTCCTCGCTGGACCGCAGGTCCTCTTCCACCCTCATTCGCTCGGCAATCTCCATCTTCATCTCTTCGTTGGCACGGGAGAGATCCATGGTGCGTTTCTCCACCTGGAACTCAAGAAATTTCCGGTACTCCTCAAGCTCTCTGCGGGACTCCTCCAGCTGGCTCATCCGCTCCGAAAGATCCCGGTTAAGCGACCGCACGCTGTGGTAGAGCTCGAAGCTCTCAAGGGCCTCGGCGGCTTTTGAGAGCAAAACGGAGAGCAGCGACAGGGAGTAGTCGGAAACATCGCGGAGTTCCCCGTCGATTATTCCGGCAAACATTCCCCTTGTGCGGGAGATGGTGGTAAGAACGTGCATTACATGAAGGGGTTCAAAGGTGGCTACGCCGGTAAGCACCGGTTTTTTTCTTTTCAGCGCCCAGGAGAAGGTCCTGTCCTCAATTCTGCGGGCTACCAGGTCTTCAACCTCAAGGGCCCGCTCTGCGGGGATGCAGAGGGCCTGTCTGAAAGAAGAATCATCATTCACCAGGTATAAGGCGGCAACCTTGAAAGGAAGAAGGTCCATGGCCCTTTTGAGGATCTCCTCAAGAATGGGCTGGGGGTCGTCCAGGCGGTTTAGGCTGGTATCGAAGCTGCCAAGCCTTATGGCCGACTCCAGGGCCTCCATGGCCCTGTTTTTTTCTTTCCAGAAGAAAGCGTTGCTCTCCTCAAGCATCCGGATCCTTTCTTCCAGGTAGGCAATGCGTTCCTCCGGGCCGACCATTTTATGCCGCCCCGTCTCCCAGGAAGGCTGCGGCAATATCCCCTATCTGCCGGTCTCCCTGGCGAACCACAGGTTGAAACACACCTCCGGACAGACCCGTGGCGGCCCATGTATCGTCGTCGATCTCGGGCACTATAAGCGAGCCGCTTTTACCTATGTTCATGGCAATGGCTAGGGAGTCCGCCACGTTTAAAAGGGAAGACTCCATGGTGTACGACGAAGGCAGGGGGGAGTGATGAAAGCGCACCGCCGACTCCAGGTGGGCCGGAATCCTCCACTCCCGCAGAAGAAGGGCGCCCACGTGGGCGTGGTCGAAGCCCATAACCTCCCGCTCCGCCTGCCACATGGGAATTTTTTTTGCCTCGGACAGCTCCATGGCCTCCCTGGCGGAGAAGGGTATCTGCCTGAAAATTACAAGCTTTCCCAGATCGTGAAGGAGGCCCGCCACGAACAGCCTCTCCTCGGATACGCCCACCTTCTCCGAGGCCAGCAGCCGGGCGTAAACCCCGCAGGCCACGGAGTGGGTCCAGAAATTCTTCATGTCTACAAACTCGGGCGGGATATTATTAAAGTACTGAACGGCGGTTATGCCAAGAGCCAGGGTGGAAAGCTCCTTGGTGCCGATAATGGCCACCGCCCTGGGGACTGTGTCAATTTTTGAGGGGAATCCGTAAAAAGCGCTGTTAACAAGCTTCAAAAGCCGGGCAACAAGGCTTGTATCCTTGCTGACCGCCTCGGCAATGTGAGACGCCGAGCTTCGGGCGGAGTTGATTACCTCCATAATTCTGTAATAAACATCGGGAAGGGACGCAAGCCTGAGCTCCTGGGAGACCAGGTCCGCCGGGGCAATTCCCCCTTTTACCTTGCCGCCGCCTTTTTTCTCCCGGGAAAAGGCCGGAGGGGTCTTCACCCCGTCCCAATCGTCCTTTCCCGATTTTAAGGCCATTGCCCTCCGCTCCAGGGCGAGGGAGTAAATTTCCTTCATGGGCGATCTGACCACCGGCTTGGGGAACATGGCTTTCACTGAGCTTTCGGCCTGCTTTAACACTTCCTTCGGAATTTCCGTATCAAGTAACTTTCCCGTTTCGCGGCCCTCTTCGCCCCTGATGTCGGCCTCGACTACGCCCCACACCTTCATGGTCTGGATATGGCCCGCAGTAAGAACAGTTCCTCCCGGAAGCAAAAACCGTCCGTTAAAAGCCATCAGATTTTTTTCGAGAATCATTCCGGGTTTAAGACTGTCTACGTTCAGGAGTCCCACCAGAGCCCCTCCTTATATTACAATTGCAGTAGAAAAATTTTGATGGATACAATTCTACCATGAATGTGCATCTATTACCGCCTGATAGTTATTTCAGAAACGAGACCCCGTAAAGTCTTTCTAATGACCTGAATTCTCAAAAATCAATCGGTAAAACGCTTAATCAGCTTCTCCAGGAAATGAAAAGCCTCCTCCCTGGACTCAAACCCCTCTTTAATCCTCCCCATCTTCAGGGCGTCGGCCAGTTTTCCAACCTCCGGCCCCGGCTCCAGGGAAAACTTTTCCATAATCTCTTCCCCGGTGGGAAGCATTTCGTCCCTAAGGGCCCGTACCGCCATGGAGACATACACGGCCCTGTTCTCGCCCCATCTTCTGCGGTGGGACTCGTTAACGCAAAGCCGCCGGGCGAGGGTAAAGAGGTTATCCATGAAAGGGGCGCCCCTATCCCCGAACAGCGCCGCAATGGCGTCCGAATCCCGGGTCTCCAGCAGAAGCCGCCTGTGCCTCACCAGCTCCGCAACCTCGGCGGCCAGGCGGCCCGGCCAACGCCACTCCGTCAGCGCCGCCGATGCCCTCTGAGGCTCGTCTTCCCCGGAGGCCATCACCCGCATGGATGAAAACAGGGCGGCGGCCCGAACCGCCAGGGAGGCGCCCTCGCCGGCCAGCTCCTCCTCCACTGCGCACAGCCTTGCAAACTCGTACTCCCTGGTAAGCAGCCCGGGAAACACTTCTCCCAATAGGCCGCACTTCTTCAGGACCTTTAGAAAGACATGGGGCCTGCCTTCAAGGCCCAGCCGCACCTCCCGCCCCACCCTCTCGGGGGCGCAGCCGTCAAGAGGGGGCCTCAGCTCCCTGCAGGCTGAAGCGGCAGACGGGTCTGCGGAGAAGCCGGGGAGCGCCGCGGCCAGCCTGGCCAGCCTGAGCGCCCGAAGGGGGTCCTCCGCCAGCCTGTCGGCGGGAGTCCCGTTGAACCGCAGGATCCGGGCCGAGACGTCGGCTCTTGCCCTCCTGCTTCCTACTATTTCCCCGTTTTGGCGCAGGGCAAGGGCGTTCACGGTAAAATCCCTCACCAAAAGGTCGTCCGCCAGGGACGCCCCGGCGTAGGATGACGCCTCGCACCGCCCCTCCTCCAGGGGGAGGAGGAGGACCTGCTTGCCCGCCGGGCCGATCAGCTTCCCTTCAGGAAAAAGGGGGACCAGGCCCTGGAGCGGGGCGTTAACGGCAATATCTGCGTCGGACACCGGGATGCCGCACAGCAAATCCCTTACGGCCCCCCCGACAAGGGCCGCCTCCCAGCCCTCCTCTTCGAGGCGGGCTGCAACGGCCATGGCATTTTTTAAAATGCCGTTCATTCCTTTCCCCCCTCCGCCTCGGCGGAGAGGGGCTTCCCGTAGAGCAGGGCCAGGCCGTTTGCCTTTCGCTTAACTTTGTAGCCCACAAACCCTTCGGCAAACACCTTGGGGTGGTAGTCGTGGTTGCGCAGTAAAATCTCCTTGTGACCCCTGGTTTTTACCGCCACAGGCTTACGCAGATTTTTATACAGAACAAACCTGGGGTGGCCCCCGTATTTAATCTTAAAATCCACGGCGTGAAATCCGCATTTCAGCACATTTATCAGGCTGAAGCTGTTATGGGGTGAAACGGTGGTGTGGAGGTGATACCTGGTGGGGTACAAAATGTTCTCCATAAAAAGATAGGTAAAAAACTGAATATTATTTCCCCTGAAGGAGGGGTCGGTAACGCAAAAATCCATAACCGCAGTACTGGCGGCCTCCGACTCGTCAAGGCAGAGGTCCTCCATGGCTTCGTCCACGTACTCCTTTACGTAGGAGAAGGCCCGCACCGCAATAAGATTTCCCGCCGCAAAAATTCCCGAGACGGCGCCCTCGCCCCTGATGCTTTCCACAATGGTGTTTTCCTCGGCAAAAACTCCCGGGTCACCGATCTGATCGGTAATTCGCCTGTGAAACTCCACCGCATTTTCAATATCGTCCTCGCCCAGGAGCCTCATAGTGCAGAGCACTGGGACAATCAGGCCCACCTCCCGCTTCTGCAAAAAAAATTGCTGGGATGTATAAGCCATGATCTCACCGGTCCTTTCCTGTATCCGCAGCCCTATTTAGGCCGCCTCCCCTTCGGACTGAGAAAATCCGTCTCAAGGTGGTAGTGTATTATAATACAAAACTCTTTTTTGGAGGATAAACCATGGCTGACGGGGCCAAGTACGCAGTCTTCAGGTGCGGCTCGTACGACAGAATAGAACTGGAGGAGCGGCTGGACGTTCTTCTTGAATCCTGCGGGGGGATGGGGAGGTTCGTAAGCAGCGGCGAGCGCGTGCTTTTAAAGCCCAACCTCCTTTCGGCGTCGGCGCCTGAGCGGTGCATCACCACTCACCCGGAGCTGGTCAGGGCGGTCGCAGTAAGGGTTATTGAAGCGGGAGGGAAGCCCTTCATCGGCGACAGCCCAGGCCTGGACGGCTTCGGGAGCGTGGCTGAAAAGACGGGAATGGCGGCCGTTGCCAGGGAACTCGGCATCCCCTGCGCGGAGCTGGACGAGCCCGCGCCGCTCCCCATGGCCGAGGGGTCGGTCTTCCGCAGGGTGGAGGTATCAAAGAGGGCCCTTGAGGCCGACAAAATAATAAACCTGCCCAAGCTGAAGACCCATGCCCAGATGTTTCTGACCCTTTCGGTCAAAAACCTCTTCGGCACGGTGGTGAGGCAGAAGAAAGCTTCATGGCACTACACCGTGGGGCTGGACAGGGACACCTTTGCCGACCTGCACATTGACATTGCCGGGAGCCTCTCCCCCGCCCTCACCATCATGGACGGAATTACGGGAATGGAGGGCAGGGGGCCGGGAAACGGCAAACCCCGCCATTTCGGCCTCCTTGCCGCGTCGACCGACGCCCTTGCGCTTGACCTGCACCTGTGCCAAATGCTGGGGGCGGACCTTAAGTCCTTCCCCCTCTACCGGGCGGCGGCCAGGCGGGGCCTGGTGCGGGAGGCAGAAAAAATTGCGGGGGATTTCCCTCCCGGCTTCGTATTCCAGGGCGTGGACATCCCCAGGCTGGACTCCCTCCACCTGCTCTCCTTCCTGCCGGAGGGCTTTGCGAGGCGCCACCTGTCCTCCCGGCCCGTGCAGATGCCCGAAGCCTGTATAGGCTGCCGGAAGTGCGTGGAGGTCTGCCCCGCCGGGGCCATGACCATGGAGAAAAACAATAAGGTAACCATAGATTACGAAAAGTGCATAAGGTGCTACTGCTGCCAGGAAGTGTGCCCGGCAGACGCCATTCACTTCTCCAAGGGGTTTCTGCTAAAGCTGCTGGAGGCGCTGGGCCGCTGAAGCGGGGCCTAACCGCCAAGAAAGGAGAGCAGCAACCCTCCTGCCAGGACCGACCCTATCTGCCCCGATACATTAGCCCCCACGGCGTGCATGAGGATGAAGTTATGCTTGTCCTCCGCCGAGGCAAGCTTCTGCACCACCCTGGCGGACATGGGAAAAGCCGAAATGCCCGACGCCCCTATCATGGGGTTTAGCTTTTGCTTTCTGAACATGTTTATGACCTTGGCCGACAGCACTCCGCCCGCCGTGTCCAGCACGAAGGCCACGATGCCCATGGACAGGATCAACACCGTCTGGGGCTGAATAAACCTCTCCCCCGTCATGGTGGCGGAGATGGCAAGGCCCAGGAGGATGGTTACAATATTGGCAAGCTCGTTCTGGGCCCCCTGGGCAAGGCGGTCCACTACCCCGCTCTCCCTAAGCAGGTTGCCGAACATAAGAAAGCCTATCAGGGAGGCGGAAGGGGGGGCGAACATGCCTGCAACCAGGGTAACCGCGATGGGGAACAGAATCCTCAGCCTTTTTGAGACGGGCTTCTCTCTGTAGGTCATGGGGATACGCCGCTCCTCCGCCGTAGTAAGAAGCCTGATTACAGGGGGCTGGATCACCGGCACCAGGGCCATGTAGGAGTAAGCGGCCACCGAAATAGGCCCGAGCAGGTGGGGGGCAAACCTGGCGGACACGTAGATGGACGTGGGGCCGTCGGCGGCGCCTATAATGCCTATGGAGGCCGCCTCCTTGATATCGAACCCCGCCAGCAGGGCCAGCCCCATGGTGAGGAAGATCCCCGCCTGGGCCGTCAGTCCGAAGATAAAAGTCACGGGGTTCTGGAAGAGAGGGGAAAAGTCGATCATTGCGCCGATAGCGATGAAGATCAGCAGGGGGAACATCTCGTTGGCGATGCCCGCGTCAAAAAGGATGCTCAGGGACCCGTGCTGCACGTGCCCCCCGATCATGTGGGTAAGGGCGGAGGTGAAGGGGATATTTACCAGCAGCGTTCCAAAGCCCATGGGGAGAAGCAGGGACGGCTCGTACTCCTTCACAATGGCCAGATACAGCAGGATGGCCCCCACTCCCATCATGATTGCCTGCCTGGCGGTAATGGCAAAAAACCCCTCGAAAAGCTGCGCCATAAACCCATCTCCCCTTTTTTTAAAAAAATTACAAAGTACGGGCTTCATTGTAGCCGCGTCCCGTCCTTTGTCAACGGCGGCCGCC
>JAAYQT010000289.1 GCA_012519165.1 Synergistaceae bacterium | reverse complement strand
GAAAGAAGGTTGTTCTCAGAATGTCGCTTGTAAAACGCGTAAATGAGCTGAAGGATGTGTTTGTCGGCTACCGCAGGCAGGTTCACCAAAACCCTGAACTCGGTTTTGAGGAACACCAGACCACCGCCCTGGTGGAAAAAGTCCTTGACGAGCTGGGAATTGAGCACAGAAAAAACGGAGATAAAACGGGCGTAATTGCCACCCTTAAGGGCGGCCTGCCGGGCGATAAGGTCATTGCCCTTAGGGCCGACATGGACGCCCTGAAGCTGCAGGAAGACACGGGGCTTGAGTTTGCCTCCAAAGTTCCGGGAATTTCCCACGCCTGCGGCCACGATATGCATACGGCGACGCTTCTGGGCGCGGCTACCATGCTTGCTGAATACAAGGAGCACCTGAAGGGTACGGTTAAATTTTTCTTTCAGCCTGCTGAAGAGATGATTAACGGCGCCGAGACCATGATTGAAAACGGCGCCATGGAAAACCCCGCTGTAGACTATGCCCTGGCATGCCACACCTGGCCCGATATGCCCGCAGGATCCATCGGTATCCGCAAAGGGGCTATGATGGCCTCGGCGGACAAGATTACCATTACCGTAAGAGGCAAAGCAGTCCACGCCGCCCACCCCCACAGGGGGATAGACCCTGTCGTAGTCGGCGCATACATCATCACCCAACTGCAGACCATCGTCTCCCGCAGGGTGGCGCCCCTCGACTCGGCTGTGGTATCTATTGGGCGGCTTGCCGCCGGAACAACCTCCAACATCATTCCCGACGAGTGCGTGATGGAGGGCACCGTCCGCACCCTGGACCCGGAGGTGCGTAAAGAGGTGGCGGAGCACATAAAAAATATTGCCGCCCACACGGCGCTTGGCATGGGAGCAACTGCTGAAGTGGAGTACGAAGAGGGAGTGCCCCCCACCATCTGTGACTCCTACGTAGTGGATGTAATAAGCGAGGCGGCAGGAGAACTCCTGGGTCCTGACAAGGTGCTTGAAGTACCCGTGCCATCCATGGGCGGCGAGGACTTCTCCCGCTACCTGGAGCACGCCCCCGGCGCGCTGTTCAGAATAGGCACGGCGGACGACCGGCCCGCAAGCAGGGGAGCCCTACACAACCCCAAGACTGTCTTCAGCGAGGACGCCATCCCCGCAGGGATAATAACCTTCGTGGGGACTGTATTCAAACTTACGGGATCGGATATGGGGAAGCTGGGGTAGGATCGGATAAGGAAATAACGGTGTTTATTTATCGGTAGCAACTGTTGCAAAAAAAAATCGGCGGCTCTCCTTTTTACGGAGGCCGCCGGTCTTTTTAACTTATCAGCGCTTTTTTCTTCCTCTCCTCGAATCTTTTATATACGCCGGAGAAGCAGATTGAAATCACGGTGAGGGCGATCAGCCCCAGGGACCAGGGGCGGGTGAAAAAGGGCATTATGCTGCCCCCGCTTCGCATCATTCCTGTCCTCAGCGCCGATTCCATTATGGGGCCAAGGATAAGGCCCAGTATCATCGGCGAGATGGGGAAGCCCGTCCGGCGGAAGACAAAACCCATGCCGCTGAATATGGCCAGCACCCAGAGGTCGTTAAAGCTGTACCTGATGTTGTAGGTGCCCGCTACCGCCATAAGAACCACAACGGGCAGCAGGATTTTCTTGGGTACCCGCAGGGCCCACTTGAAAAACCTTATCAGGAAAGCATAGAAAAGAATCACCATCACTATGTTTGATACGAAAAGGGATGCAAAAATGGAGTAGACTACTCCAATGTTGTCCCTGAAAAGCCCCGGGCCCGGCGTTAGACCGTGGAGCAAAAGCCCGGCCATTAATATTGCGGTTACGGAGTTGCCCGGTATGCCCAGCGTCAGCATGGGTACAAAGGCGCCCCCCGTCACGGCGTTGTTTGCGCTCTCCGGGGCAATTATCCCGTCGGGGATTCCAGTTCCGAATTTTTCAGGATGTTTTGAGTATTTTTTTGCCTGATCATAGGCCAGCAGGTTGGCGATGGTGCCTCCCGCGCCGGGCAGAATTCCTATTACTATCCCGATAAGAGACGACCTCAGCAGGTTTTTCCAGTGCGCCAGCACTTCCTTGAAGGATATTTTCATGCTGTCCATGGCGCCGGATTCAAAGACATATTCCGAATCCGTTTCACCTATCTGGGCGAATATTTCAGAAATAACGAAGAGCCCGATCATCGCGGGCAGCATGCCAATCCCGCCGTCAAGAGCAGCGATGCCAAAGGTGTATCTTGTCACTCCCGACAGAGGGTCCGCCCCCACTGCGGCAAGCATAAGCCCCAGCGAGGCGCTGGCAATCCCCTGGAGAAGGGATTTGCTGGTCAGGCTTGAGATTATGGTAAGGCCGAAGACGCCCAGCAGAAAGTATTCGTAAGTCTGGAATTTCAGGGATATCCTTCCCAGTACGGGGGCTATTATTACCAGCGCCAGAAGGCTTAACATTCCCCCTACAAACGATGCGACTATCCCGTAGCTGAGGGCTTTTCCGGCAAGGCCTTTTTTGGCCATGGGGTATCCGTCGAAACATGTGGCTATGGAGGCGGGAGTGCCAGGCATGTTCAGCAATATGGCCGAGATCTGCCCGCCGGAGACTCCGCCTATGTAGATTCCCGTCAGCATGGCCAATCCCAGGGTGGGGTCCATTCCAAAGGTGACGGGCATGATGAGAACGATAGCCAGCGTGCTTGTCAGGCCGGGAATTGCCCCGAAAATCAGCCCCAAAAGCGTACCTAAAGAGGTGAGAATGACAAAGTCAGGCTGCGCTATGAAATGTAGTCCTGAAAGCAAGTTTTCCAACAAAATTTTTACCTCCCCGGCGCCGTTAATTGCAGAGCCAAATGGAAAATATCAGAGGAACAGCCCTGATGGCACGTAGATATTCAACAGCACGCCGAAAATGAAATAGGTGACTGAAATTACTACAAACGCAATAATCAGCGCATGTACCCGCCACCGCCAGGAATTTTCGCCCAGCAGGGCAATGCTGAACCAGAGAAACAAAAATCCTGCCTCGAAGTAGCCAAGCCACTGAATTGAAAAGACGTAGGCGATAAACAGCGCAAATAGGGCGCCGATCTTGAACGCCACTCCTGCGGACAGAGGGGTCTTTTCTTTTGACCCGCCTCCGGCCCGCCGCTCCAGGACGATTTTAACCATATGGGCTGCAACGGTGATGCAGAATATTACCGCCACCACCCTTGGATAAATTCGCGCGTCCAGCACCTGCTGAAAGCCCCGCTTGATGTGCCTTGACTCCAGGAGGAACAGGATGCCGAACAGCAGTAGTACTCCGTCGAAGATGAACAAAGGGGAGAAGACGGATTGCTTTTTTACCGACGCTGATTGATTTGCTTTCATTTTTCACCCGCCCTGATTTTAAAAACCCGGCCCGGAATACGGTGGTATGCCAGGCCGGGTATGGGAGTTACCTTTTAGTAATGTTGTTGTCGACGAAGTTTTTTACTTGTTTAGTTCCAGTTTTTCCACCAGCTCGTCGATGGTCCTGGTGTCGGACTCAAAGATGTCGAAGAGGTACTTGCCGTCCCTGATTTTGGGGAAGACGCCCAGGCTTTCCGATGATTTTGCGAAATCCTCGCTGCTGATCACCTTTTCAAGCACGTTGTACCAGTAGTCCACTACTTCTTTTGGGGTGTTTTTGGGCGCCCAGACTCCCATCCGGTAGGCCACCGACATGGGGATCTCTATGCCCAGCTCCTTAAGGGTGGGAACTTCAGGAAGGAAGGGCAGCCGTTCGTCGGAGCCCACCGCAAGGATAAACATATCGCCGCTGTTATGGTGGTCCATGGCCTGGGGCAGAGGAGCGCTGGAGATGTTGTCCTCACCGCCCAGCATGGCGGTAAACATGGGGCCCCCGGCGCCGTAGGCGGCAAGGTTGACCATTTCACGGATTCCCAGTTCGTTCATAACCTGCTCTGCGAAGAGGTGGGCGTTGCCTCCGAGGGAGCTTGTGGCAAAGCTGGTTTTTCCTGGGTTGGCCTTTACGTCGTCAACCCACTCCTCCAAGGTTTTGTATTTGCCGGTCTTGGTGAAGAGAACGCAGGGAACTTCGAAAAGAAGGGCTACGGGCTCATAAACTTCGTAGGCCCAGTCCCTCACTCCGAAGGATTTGTGGGTAATAAAGGAGGTGTGGTGGTGCAGCAGCGTATGTCCGTCGGGCTTGGCGTCCCTCACTGTCGTCATGCCGTTTCCCGCGCTTGCCCCGGGGATATTGGTGACCGTGAAGGGGACGCTTAAAAGCTCCTGCTGCCTGATGATGCGTTCAATGGTACGGGCGGTAATGTCGCTGAGTCCGCCCGGCTCGTAGGGGACGATATACCTTATTTCCCTGGAAAGCTTGACCTCTGCGGAGGCCGGCGCCGCCATAAATGTTCCGGCTGCAAGGGTCAGTATACCGAGCAAAAATACGCAGGCAAAAAGTGAAAACCGCTTTTTCATTGTCTGAAAACCCCTTTCTGTCTTTTGATCTACTCCCGCCACAAAGGTTTTAATTAGGGCGCCTCAATGAGGCCTGTGCAATTCTACCTCTTTGCTTAAATAAAATCTAGCGGTTTAGGGGGATATGCCGTTCTCCTAACTCCCGGAATTCCACCCCTAAAATCCTTTCTTCGTGTCCACCAAATTCTCAAAGGGCTCCCCGGCCATTTCGCGGCGTAAATTTCTTATTGTAAGGTCCAGGGTCAGGGGCATGTAGTTGTCCACGTCGTCCGACGATACGTGGGGAGTTATCACCAGATTGGGCGTATCCCAGAGGGGCGAGTCTGCGGGGAGGGGCTCTTCGTTGAAGACGTCCAGGATTGCGCCGGACAGTTTCCCCTCCTTAAGGTTTTTTACAAGGGCCTCTTCGTCGATGAGGGGACCCCTTGAGATGTTTATTATGCCCGCTCTTTCGGGCAGCCAGCCCATCTGCTCCATGCCTATGATGCCGCGGGTATTTTCCGTAAGGGGCGCCGCCACGGCGAGGAAGTCAGCGTCGGCGAAGGCCTCTTTCATTTGGCTGTTTGCAATCATCCTGTCGCAGTATGGGTGTTCTTTGCGGGTGGGGTGAATCCCCGTTACGTGAAGGCCCATCTCCTTTGCCATGCGGGCCATCTCCCCTCCCTGGTGTCCCACGCCCAGTATGACGAGTTTTTTGCCCCGGATCACGCTGGTAAAGGCCCTGTCCCACTTGCGGTTTCGCTGGGCAGTGTATAGCCTCGGCATGGCGGAGTTAAGCATGTAGAGGAACATGGCGAAGGACTCCCCCGACTTGGGCAGGTGCACTCCCCGGTTGTTTACCAGTTGCAGCCCTCCGGGGACCCAGTCAAAGGGGGCCATGTGCTCCACGCCGGAGCTTATGAAGTGAATCCACCTCAGGTTGGGGGCGTATTTTTTAATGTCCTTGCCCGGAAAGCTGTACCCCACCAGGACGTCGGCGGTGGCCATATGGCCGTAGTATTCGTCAAAGTCCTCCTTTGTCCACTGGTCGACGGGGTCAACGGCGCTGCTGCCGATGGTTATTTCGAGCTTTTCCTTAAGGTCGGGGTTGCGGTTCAGCAGGTCGTCCGCCTGATGCCTGGTGGCGACGAATACATCGACTGAGCTCCGGCTGTTTTGAATGTGGATATGGGTTTTGCCATTTTTCATAATTAAAGTATCACTCCTTAAATAGTTCAGGCCGGGCGGGTCTTAAGACGCCTGTAGAGCCACTTTACCGCCGGGTATGTCCAAAGGAAGATGGCGGCCGCTGCCAGCCCCCCGGCAATGGGCCTGTTGAAGAAGTCTATCCAGTTGCCGTCGGACTTCACCATGGAGATTATAAAATTCTTCTCAAGCAGGTTGCCAAGCACTATGGCCAGCAGCATGGGGGAGATGGGAAAGTCGTTCTCCTCCATGATGTAGCCCAGAATGCCGAAGGCAAGCATGATCCCCACGCCGAAGAGGCTGTTGTTTATGGAAAAAGCCCCGACGATGCAGAATACCAGTATCACCGGCAGAAGCACGAAGGGGGGGATGCGCAGGATGTGCCTGAAGGTCTTGATGGAGTAGTAGCCCAGTATTAGCATGAAGATGTTTGCGATCAGGAAGCAGAGGAAGACGCCGTAGATGATCTCCGGGTGGTGGATGAAGGCTGTAGGCCCGGGCTTAAGGTCTTTAATGAACAGTATGCCTATGACCATGGCGGTGGTTACGTCGCCGGGGATGCCGAAGACGAAGGCGGGAATCCACGCCGAGGCCAGGGCCGCATTGTTCGCCGACGTGCTCTCGATAATACCCTCCATGTGGCCCGTCCCGTACTTTTCAGGAGTCTTGGAGAACTTTTTGCTTATGGCGTAAGCAAGCCAGGCGGCGATGTCCGCCCCGGCGCCGGGGAGCGCCCCCACAATTACACCGATGGAGTTGCCCCGCAGAAAGTTGGGGATGTGGTTCCGCCATGTTTTGAAGATGCCCTTGTAGATATTGCCGATTTTACCGCTGTATATGGCCGAGGGCGGCGTGGTGGAGCTTACCCGCCTCATGATTTCCGAAAGGGCGAATAGGCCTATGAGGACGGGGATGACGTGAATTCCGCCCAGCAGCTCGGTTACTCCCAGGGTGAACCTTGGCTGCCCCGTGAGGGAGTCGTACCCCACGGTGGTTATAAACAGCCCAAGGAACATGGACGCAATGCCCTTGACCGTGTCCGCCGAGGTCATGAAGGTTGCGCAGGTCAGGCCGAGGCAGGACAGCCAGAAGTATTCGTAAGTGCTGAACTTAAGGGCGATATTAGCAAGCAACGGCGCAGCGCACACCAGGGCGGCAAGGCCCACAAGCCCGCCCATGGCGGAGAAGAAGCAGTTGGCGCCGAGCACCGTCTCCGCCTTGCCCTGCATGGTCAGCTTGTAGGAGTCGTCCGTGTAGGCGCCGGAGGCCGGGGTGCCGGGGATGCGAAGCAGGGTGCCGGGGATATCCCCCGCAAAAACGGCCATGGCGTCGCAGGCGATGATGGCGGCCAGGGCGGGGATGGGATCCAGAAAGATGGCGATGGGCATGATGAGGGAAACCGCCATGACGGCGGTAAGGCCCGGGATTGCTCCTATTACTATTCCGTAAATTGATGAAGCCAGCATAATAAGCAGGACCTGGGGCTGAAACACCAGGTGGAAAGCCTGAATAAGAGTATCGATCATGACGGGTATCTCCTGCGCCTAGAGTCCCAAAATGCCTGCAGGCAGCGGGACCAGCATTATTTTAGCGAAAAATACATAGGTTAAAACCGCAGTGGACGCGGCTACAACAAACGAGGAGAGGAGTTTCCTCCTTAACCACCATATGGTGAAGGTGGTCATTACTGTAGCGGTAAGCACAAACCCCAGCAGATTGGCAAAAATCATGTAAAAGACCAGGTTTAACGGGATAACGCAGATATTTGCCACCAGCGCGCGGGATCTTGTCCATTCTCCCAGCTGAACCAGCGCCGTTTTAACCCTGAAGTTGCGGAAAAACAGCGTCAGGCCCGAGCCAAGCAGAAAAACGGCCGTAAACGCAGGGAAGAACCCGGCGCCGTACTTGTAGCCCGGAAGGACGGGAAGAGACCTGGAATGAACCAGGACTGCCAGTGAGAACACTATCAGAACCGCGCCGAAGACTTTGTCGCTTATTTTCATTATGATCCCTTCCTTGTCCTTCCGGGCATTGCCGTCTTATTCCTTAACCAGTCCTACGGACTTCATCACTTCCCCGTAGTTTTTGTCCATCTCCGCAAGGAAATCCCTGAACTCGTCCGGGCCCATGTACTCGGTGGTCTTGCCCGCCTTGGCCATGGTCTCCTGGAACTCGGCAGTCTCCCAGACTTTCTTGATGGCGTCGCCCATCTTCACCTTCAGATCCTCGGGGAGGTTGCCGGGGGCGGCGATTCCGCTCCAGGAGTCAAGAAGCCAGTCGGAGCCCGTGGCCTCCTTCAGGGTGGGCACGTCGGGCATGGTGGCTACACGCTTCTTGGTGATGGTCACCAGGGGGCGTACTTTTTCGGCGCTCACCAGGGCCGCCGCCTCGTTCGGCGAGCAGACCACGAAGTCGAGCCCGCCTGCGGCCATATCCTGCAGGGAGGGGGCCGCGCCTTCGTTGGGAACCCAGATTACGTCTGAAACCTGGAGCCCCTCGCCCTGGAGCATCCCGGCGGCGCAGAGGTGCCAGATTCCGCCGTGGGATGCGCCGGAGGCCTTCAGCTTGCCCGGGTTCTCCTTGATGGCGGCGAGGAGGTCCTTAATGTCCTTGTGGGGAGAGTCCTGCTCCACAAAGACCGCGCCGCCCACGGAGACGATGAGAGCCAGGGGGGTGAGGTCCCTGTAGGTGAGGTCGGTAAGGCCCGCCCAGTGCATCATGTTCAGCTCGCACTCGATGTCGCCCAGGGTGTAGCCGTCGGGGTCGCCCTTGGCAATGGCGGTGTGCCCCACCACGCCCTGCCCGCCCGTGCGGTTGATGCTGTTAACCCTGACGTCAAGCACGTCCTCCATAATCTTGGCAACAAGGCGGGCGTTAAAGTCCGTGCCCCCTCCCACCGCGAAGGGTATAAGCATGGTGAAAGGCTTCTCGTTAGGCCATTCCGCCGCCGGCGCTGCTCCCGCCCCGCCAAGGACAAGGGCAAATGCCAGGAGAGACGCCACAAAAACTCCGTACTTTTTCATCATTCCGTTTCCTCCTTAAAAAAGTATTGAAGCCGGATTTCTGTTGCTTCCAAAACATTATACGGGCTATAGAGGCTAAAAGCGACATCGGTTTTGTAAAAAATTTTTCATACAGGGCTGGGAAGGACTTTGGGCCCCATCGCCGCCAAAAGGGTGTAAACTGATAATGGATTAGTTTTATACAGTTATTAAAAACAGTTTAAATGAGGAGGTTTGTAATGAACGATTTTGTGATACGGGGCTGCACGGTGGTTGACCCGAAAAATAACGTTAATAAACTTACGTCCGTCGCCATAAAGGACGGCAAAATTTCCGAAGTGGGCGACAATGCAAAGGGGCGCCGCTTTGCAAATTTTGACGGGGCCGTTCTGATGCCGGGAATTATAGATACCCATGTCCACTGTTCCAACTGGATAGGGGGTCCCGCTTCCTTCAAGATGCTGGCCCGGGCGGGGGTGACCACTGCGCTGGATCTTTCAGGCCCGGCGGATGTGGTCCTGGACCAGATAGCGGAGCACGGCTCAGGAATAAACATTCTTATTACCGAGGCGGTCTATCCCGGCGTAAATGTTAAAGACTCAAACCCGTCCTACGAGGAACTTAACCGGCTTTTGGAGACCGCCATATCGGAGGGCGCCATCGGCTTCAAGCTGCTGGGGGGGCACTACCCTCTGACGCCCGAGGCGTGCAGCGCCGCCATAAAGACGGCCGCAGACCGCCGCTGCTACATGGCGATCCACGCAGGCAGCGTTAAAAACGGCTCCAACATGAAGGGGGCCCTGGACGCCATTGATTTTGCAGAAGGGCGCCCCTTCCACCTGGCCCACGTAAACTCCTACTGCCGGGGCGCGGTTTTGGGGCGCCCGAAAGAAGAACTGCAAACCCTACTGAAGGCTCTAAACGAGCACAGGGAGGTAATTTCAGAGTTTTATACGGCCCGGTTTAACGGGACCGGCGGAAAGTGCGCCGGCGGCCTTCCAGAGAGCCACGTAACCAGGAACTGCCTCAGGGCGGGAGGCTTTCCGGAGACGGAAGCCGGGCTTAAGCAGGCTTTCGAGGCGAGCTTCGCCCACTGCGTGCGGGAGAACATGGACGGATTAAACGAATATATCACCGGTAGAGCGGCGCTGGAGTACTGGAAGGAGATGGATCAGAACGTTACCTGCGCCTTCCCGGTAAACGACAGGGAAGTGGCCTTTTTGTGCGGAACCTCCAAAAATGAGGCCGGGGAATATATCATCGACGCCGTGGCCACCGACGGAGGAGGCATACCCCGAAACTTCCTGCTTGAAAACGGCCTTCTGCTGGTGGACTGGGGGGCCTGGAGCATGGACGACTTCGTCAGGAAGACAAGCTTCATACCTTCCAGGATGCTGGGCCTTACGGAAAAGGGACACCTTACCCCCGGCGCCGACGGTGATATAACTGTCTTTGACCCGGTAACCAGGCGGGCGCTGCTGACAGTAGTCGGCGGTAAGGTAGTCTGGGGCGGTAACGCCCTTCTGGGCGGAGGCGGAACGTTGATCTGCCTAAAGGAAGGACGGGGGGCGGCGGAAAGACGGGGCCTGCCTTTTAAAACCGTAGACCTGGAAGAAAGCATGTTATATAAGGGGCGTTAAGGAAAACGAGGGGAGCCGCCGGGCTCCCCTTTTTAAATTTCTTCTACCAGCCGTGGGGAAGGATCTCCAGCGCATCCAGAACGGCGTAGACGGCCGCGCCGCAGAACAGGAAGATCAGCGTCCCCTGGATTATGGGGTGTGCCAGGGCGCCGCAGGTCCACTCGGGCTCCCTGTCGCCCGACTTGCGGGCCTCGTTGATCATCATCACCGGGATGACGGACATAATGGCCCCTGCGAAGGCGCCTGCGAAGTAGATGGCGCCGACGAAGGTCACCAGTCCCGTGTAGGCAATGAGGAACGGCGGTACTACTACGAGAATAAGAGAGATAATCCGGTACTTGATATCCCACTCAGAGGGGAACTTCAACCGGTCTACCACGTTGGTGAGCATGGTCTCGCCGATTGCCCAGAAGGACGTGATCATGGCGCAGAGGGCGAAGGCGTTAGCTGTGAAGAAGGCCCACTGGCCGAGGGCCTCGCCCCAGGCCAGGGTGACCACCTGGCTCACGCTGTCGGGCCCCTGCATGCCCAGGGCAGCCATGGGCACCACGGCGAGCAGGACGCCGGTGATAAACATTCCCGTAATGATGGCCTTCGGGAGGTTGTGGATGTCCCCGCCCTCGGCGGAATAACCCCGGGTAAGCTCCGGCACCAGGTACTGGGAGATATAACAGAAGATGGCAAGGCTGAAGACGGGCACGGCGTAGTACCAGTTGGTGAACTTCAGGTGCTCGGTCTTAATTCCGGGGCCGGCCACCGTGGCGATGATTAGGATTAGGATCATTATACCCATGCCGGCGGTAATTACCTTTTCGGAAACTCCGGTAACGCGAAGCCCCATCCAGATAACCACCACGGCGGGCATAAAGAAGATCAGGCTGCCCACTGCGGGAGAGACGCCGAGGAAGCCGCTTATAATCTGGCCGCTGCCGTTGGTGTAGGCAATAAGACACCCCAGGGAGTTGACCGCCACAGAGGAGAACATAAGCCATGAACCAAGCTGCCCCACGTACTTCTCTGCAAGGCCGCTGAGCTGCATGGGTTTGCGGGTGCGGAGGGTGGTCTCGGCCACGTATAGCATGGAAACGGTGGTAAAGGCGCCTGCAAGAATCAGGAAGAACACCAGCACCGGCCACCCGGCCTTCCGGGCGCCGAAGGCGAGGCTTAAAATTCCCGCCCCGATATTGGCTCCAACGATCATTGCAACCCCTTCAAAGAAGGTCAGCCGCTCTATTTTTAGGGCCGATTCCTCGAAGGTATTGGAGATCTTCTGTTCCTTATCCGTCACTTTACTCAACCTCCTTCTTAATATAGGTCTGAAAAAGTAATGAATTGCTTAACTCGCCGCCCCTCCTTCCCGTTTGGTTTAAAATTGCAAATTTCAAATAGCACATCGCTGTAAATTAATACTATATCAAAAGTATGAACGCTGCAACTCTGCCATGGTAAAAAGTGAAACTTTCCCCGTGCGAAACGGACTCAGGCCCTGCATGCCTTCTCCGTCATCAAAAATGCGTTTATAATGACAAGGAGCTGCATATTGCAAAATACTTTTCATCCCGGGGAGTGATTGAATGAAAAGGTATCAGTGCGACGTTCTGGTGGCGGGCGGGGGAGGGGCGGGCCTCATGGCCGCGTACGGCGCCGCCCTTAATAATGCCTCCGTCATGGTGGCAATAAAAGGGCGGGCGCAGCGGTCGGGGGCCACGGTAATGGCCCCCGGGGCCATATCCGCAGTGGACGACCGGTGGAAGAAGGAAGGGGACAGCCGGGAGCTCCACTTTGAGGACACCATGGAGGGCGGGCGCTTCGTCAACGACCGAGACATGGTTAAAGTCCTCTGCGAAAGGTCGCCGGAGCTCGTTCTGGAGCTTGAGCGGATGGGCGCCCTGTTCCAGAGGGAGGACGACGGCGCCTCCTACAGCCTCAGGATCGACGGCGGCCACAGCTTCCCCCGGTGCCCCTTCCTGGAGGACAGGACGGGCAAGGAGATGCTGAAGGCCATGGCCGGCGCTCTCCGCAAGCTGCACGTACCCCTGTGCGAGGAGGTAATGGTAACCAGGATTTTGAAAAGGGGCGGCCGCGTTACGGGAGCGGTTGGGGTTTCCGCCGTAACGGGGGAGGCTGTAATTTTTGATTGCAGCACCGTAATAATCGCCGCCGGGGGTGCGGGGATGATATACGAAAACTCAGACAACCCTACCGACCTGACCGGCGACAGCTACGGCCTTGCACTGGGCGCAGGCGCGCCGCTGAGAGACATGGAATTTGTCCAGTTTTACCCCGTGGGCTTCCTTCAGCCTCCCTCCATGAAGGGCATCTTCGCCGGGCTGCTTTACTACTCCCGCCTCTATAACGCGGCGGGTGAGCGTTTTATGGAAAGGTACGACCCTGAAAGGCTTGAACTATCCACCAGGGACCGGGTGTCCATGGCCATCGCCGAGGAGGTAAGGCAGGGTCGGGGAACTCCCGGCGGGGGAGTGTACATGGACATGACCTACCAGGAGCCCGGCTTTATCGCAAAAATGACGCCCGCCCTCCATTCAACCTACATGAACATGGGCCTTGACCCGGAAAAGGACAGGATCGAAGTTGCCCCCACAGTGCACCACTTTATGGGGGGCATGGTGGTGGACGCTTCCTGGTCCTCGAATGTGCCGGGGCTTTTCGGCGCAGGGGAGGCCTGCGGCGGCATGCACGGCGCCAACAGGTTAAGCCAGAACGCCCTGGCCGAAATTATAGTATCGGGAATGACGGCAGGGGAGTCGGCAGCCAGGTACTCCGCAAACCTTCCTCCCTCCTTTGCGGACCCGGCGGAGGCTGAGTCAGAAGAACACAAGGTAAGAGCCCTGTTGTCTTCCGAAGCCGGCGAGACCCCGGGCGAGGTAAGGGAGAAGCTCAGGAAGACCATGGGGGAGAACGGCGGGGTCTTCAGGTCGAAGGAATCCCTGGAAAAGGCCCTCGCCCATATTGCCGAACTTAAGGCGACGCCGCTGCGTATCAGGCAGAAGGACACCGCCATGAACCGGGAGCTGATCGAGGCCCTTGAGACGGAAAATATGCTGAAGACCGCCGAAGCCGTGGCAAGGTCGGCCCTGGCAAGGGAGGAGAGCAGGGGCGCCCACTTCCGGGAGGATTTCCCTGAAGCCGACGATGGTCGGTTTATGAAGAACTTCTACGTAGCGGAAGGAAAGGACGGGCTTGAAGTGTACAGCAAAAGTGCAGGAATGAAGGGGGCGTCGGCATGAAGGGCCAGGTCAAAATTCTGAGGTTCAACCCCCAGACGGACGCCGAATCCCGCTTTCAGAGCTTCGAGTTTGAATTCGCCCCTCCCATGACGGTCCTGGACGTCCTCAACCTCGTTCGGGAGCGTTTCGCCCCCGACCTGACCTATGCGGGTTGCTGCAGAAACGGCCACTGCGGCCTTTGCGGCGCCGTAGTCAACGGCAGGGAGGCGCTGACATGCAGGCAGGCGGCGGAGCCTGAGATGGAGATAAAGCCCTTGGCGGGGGTAAGGGTTCTTAAGGACCTGCTTATTGACAGGGAGCAGTACGAGGCAAGAAGGCCCGCCCTCAGGCTCTTTCTGGAGAGGCAGCGCGCCCCGGCCTTTGAGCCTGAAAAAATCGACATGGAGGCCTTCGAGCTATTCAAAAAGGCAAGCCGTTGCATCGAGTGCATGTGTTGCATGTCCGCCTGCCCCGTTGTAAAGAAAAAACCCCACATATTCGCGGGCCCCATGCCCCTGACCCTCCTTGCAAGACACTTCTTCGACCCGAGGGACGGTATGGAAAGGGCGCTGATGGCAAAGGACGAAGGGGTGGGGGAGTGCATTGAGTGCGGGCTGTGCTCGTCGGTCTGCCCCAGGAACGCCGACCCGGCGGGGCTGATAAGGCTGATGAAAAAAGCTGCGGCAGGGGAGTGCGGGTAGGGACAAGGTTCAACATTGACGAAGGGGACAGCAGGCGCCCTTAAAGAAATATTGCTTGGCATACAAAAACAGGCTCCGGCAAATACCGGAGCCTGTTGCCGTTTTTTGGCAAGTTCTGCCGTTAGCAGACCCGGCTTTCAAAAAACAAGGATTATTAAGCACGTATCGGGATAATTTCCTACATAGAGTTGAATTTTACCACTTTCTCCCAGAACCTACAGGGGCTTTATGGATGGTTCCTTTACGGGCCCTATCAAGAAACGCCCCCCAGACGGCCAGGTATGACGCTATCTCATCGTTGCCTGACTCCACCACGCGGTGCAGCCGGCTTGCGGTCTCGCCGAACGGGTCTGCCGCAACTCTGTTAAATAGTCTCTTTTGGGAGAATCGGTCTCCCCGGACTATCACGTCCTCGATTCCTGCGCAGGTGACGTCATTGTCGTCGTGGACATGGCGGTGTATCACTGTCGCTCCTCCTCACCGGGGTTTTTTGAAAAAATCGTGTCAAACAGAATGTCCGACGCCTCACTGCACTTTTTCGCAACATACTCCCATGAGTTTAGGGGTGACCGCAAACCCTTGTACAGGCCCAATACGTCTTCATCGAAATCATAGGGTTTGGGGCAACGGAGCATCCTCGACAGCTGAACTCCTGACATTTCAGTGTCCTCCGGCTGCGGGTAGCATTCATCGAATATCGTCATAGCACAGGCGAATTTGTCCGACCCTGCCTTCTCATAAAGCGCAGCAAGATCAATATAGTCTCTCATCGCATTTCTGGTCAAAACCATCCATGCTTTTATACGAATCATCTCCTCGATGACAGGGATACGAATGCCGCCTCGTACCTCCGTTTCCAGGGGGAGCTCCCGCCTAAGCTGCCTAATGCCAATGTCTACGCCGTGAAAATTTCCAAGTATAAGCACGGGCGGTTTTTTTCTGTTTGTCCTCCATCCGGATAGCGTTTCAAGACGCTCTAAAACCCTGTCATAATCATCTTTCAGGTTTGAAAGGACACTATCTGCATCCACAGAATATCTGTGTTCACAGTGCAACGCTGTTGCGGAACCCCCGACAAGCACGCACTCTGGAAACAGTTTGAAAATCTGCTTTTGAGCCTCGATGATGGCAGACATGGCTTCGTCGAAATTTTTGGATATTTCCGCGCACATCGACCCGTCCCCCTTTTTTTCCTAAACGGGATATCCTGTATCGCTAGCTATCCTGTTGACAATGCAGGTTATGTTACAATGCAATGCGGAAGCAAACTTGTCTGCATATTCTGTTCGGCGTTATCAAGCGACACGAGAAACTGACCCACCTGCTGTTATCTGAATTATGTCCATGGTGTGTTGCGATGAATCCTTTCGGCATCAAGGTCGACGCCGTAACCGTGGAGTTGTACGTGCCAATTTCGCAGCGTTCCGCTCTCCGCTCTTTTCGAGCAGCTTATTGAGCGACTGACGATAGCTGTCCTTCATAGATGAGGACTCCTTCGTCCAGGATTATAGGATTCAGCCAATGTCTGTCCTCAAGACGAATCGCATCTACGGGCTTCCGCCCGAGCGCTTCCGCCCACATAAGCCTGTCCCAGAACGCATCCAGCCTATCTTCGGAGATTCCCTCTACCGCCAGATCGAGGTCGTGCGCATGATCCTGAGACTGAGAGAGACAGGAACCGAATAAAAACACGCGGGCAGCTCCGAACTCCCCGGCTACCGCGCGGATAAACCTCAAACTTTCTTCTCTCAGCATTCTTTTCGACCCTCTTTCATCATACGCCATGATCGAGACATTATTCCGTTGAATAATTGAAGTCCCAACCCATGTAATGATAGCATATAGCGTCCTCTGTCTGCATTCTTCGGAACGGATCGATACCTGAACATGGCTTCCGGCGGCAGCCGTGCAATTAACCGCCGCCAGGTGGTCAATTTTGCATTGACGAAACGACCAAGCCTTTGCCGTCAGTTCAGACTGTCCGGGCCATTGATTAGAGCGGCCATCAGCTGGTCCATGGTAAAGCCCTGTTCTGCAAGATAGTCCAGGGTTTTGTCTACCGTCTCGCTTAAGCTGTTTATTGAATCGGTGACCGCCGGACAGTCATCTGTTAGCTCCGGCACCTCCTCAGGGAAGTACTTTTGGATTAGATAGTTCTTAAGCACCATGGGATTGCGCAAAAACCTCAGAAGAAGCCCCAAAGCCTTACCGTCCTCCATTACTTCCTCCTTTATGTTTTGTCGGATAATGCTGCTTTTCATTTCACAACGTTAAGGTTCTGGTGGGAGCGAATTTTAATGCCTTGCCGGCCGGTTACTTCCCGTAGTCAGCAATAATATTCAGATTCGCATAGAAGTCCCGCCATTAGAGGCTTTGTGGGAATGCCCTGTTCTGCAAGATAGTCCAGCGTGTCCTCCACGATCTCGCTTAAATCGGTGACTATGCTTACGGTTTCAGAGTCGTCATCGATCAACTCCTGCACATCCTGCGAATAATACTTATGAATTGCATGGGCTTTAAGCACCATAGGATTGGAAATAAACTCCAGGAGCAACTCCAAAGCCTTGCCGTCTTTCATGCTTCCTCCTTCACACGGGGTAAATAGTTGAATTGGTGGCCTCCAACAGAGAGCTGGCCGAAAAAACATAAGTTTGGGTTTGCTGAAAGTAGGCGGACTACGTTGAGTTCATTAATGAAAAAGGGTCCCGGCGAAAACGCCGAAACCCCTGATATTCCTTGGTGGGCGATGCTGGGTTCGAACCAGCGACCTCTTCCGTGTGAAGGAAGCGCTACTTCCGCTGAGCTAATCGCCCGAAAGCGAAACAAATTATACCGTGGAGTCCGGTTCTTTGCAAGTAAAAAATTTCCTCGCCCCGTTTTTTGCAGGCGCGCCCAAGTCTGAGGGTATTTTTCAGGAAAGTACATGTGCATGAGCATTAAACATCTTCCTATTTTTATTTTGTGGAGTATAATTAATCTGGCAGGTGATGACCGATTGATTGAGATTTCTTCCCTTGGGCAGGTCCGGGATCTTTGGGAATACTGGGGTTTTGAGCCCTGGGCCTCCGCCGGCATGAAGGGAGTCTACCGAAGGGTTACCTTCGTAAAAAGCGGCATGATCGGCGAGGTGTGCAGGTACTACGCCGATGATTACATTATATGGAGCCATAACGGCAGGGGCGATATGCGGCGTACTCTTGAAAACAGCAGACCGCAGCCCGAGCTGATGACTCAAAGGTATTTGTTTGTTGAGGGCGCGGATTCTGGCGAAAAGGGCAGGGTGAAGTCCTTTTGGCTGGGGTTCCGAGGGTATGCGGAGGTTCACACATTCACTCCGGGGGGCAAAATCGGGAAGAGGGTTAAGGATCTGGCCCCGCTGGTGGATACGGCATTGGAAATTCTCCGCAAAAAAAATAGCGGCGCCGGGGGTGATGCCATCGAACAATAAGGCTGCGTTACTCTTTTCACATTCTTCATTAAATTTTTCCGGAGGTGAATTAAGTGTTAGCTATTTTATTTGGTGGTTCCATCGTCTTGTTCCTTGTCTGCTACAAGGTTTACGGAGGCTACCTTGCCAGGATATTTAACCTGGACGATACTACCGAAACGCCCGCCGAGTGCCTTTTTGACGGCATTGACTACTGCCCGGCCCACCCCGCAGTACTCCTCGGCCACCACTTCGCTTCCATCGCCGGGGCCGGCCCCATTGTCGGGCCCATCACAGCGGCGGCCATGTTCGGCTGGCTTCCCGCCTACCTGTGGTGCGTAATCGGCTCGGCCTTCCTTGGCGGCCCCCACGATATGGGTTCTCTGGTGGCGTCCATGCGCCACGACGGCAAGTCCGTGGGAGAAGTGGTGGACAGGTGGATCGGCCGCAGGGGAAAGGTGCTCTTCCTGTGCTTCACCATTCTTGCCCTTATCCTCGTGGTCGCCGTCTTCCTTCAGCTCTCGGCCGGCTCCTTCGCAGCCGACCCGGCGGTGGCTTTCTCTGCGACTCTGTACATCTTCATGGCCGTGCTGTTCGGCGTGCTTATCTACCAGTACAGGGTTCCCCTGTGGCTTATGACGGTCGTAATGGTTCCCATCGTAATTTACGCCTGCTGGTACGGTAACTATTCCCCCTGGGTGGCAGATACCTTCAAGTTCTCCATGGAGACCTGGCGCTGGCTGCTGGTGCTGTATATTTTCCTGGCCTCCATTCTTCCCGTATGGCTCCTTCTTCAGCCCAGGGACTACCTGGCGTCCTACTTCCTGTACTTCGCCGTTATCATCGGCGCCATAGGCATGTTCATGGGCCGGGGCGAAGGCTTTGATATTGTGCTCCCCGCCTTCAAGGGCTTTACTGCCGGCACCCAGTACATGTGGCCCATGCTGTTTGTCATAGTGGCCTGCGGCGCCATCTCCGGTTTCCATTCCCTGGTGGGCAGCGGAACTACGTCCAAGCAGCTCCGCAAGGAGTCTGACACAGTCCTGGTGGGCTACGGCGCCATGCTGCTTGAGGGCGTGGTGGCGGTAATCGCCATCGGCACCATCATGCTCACCGGCGTAATAGCCGAGGGCGGACCCACCATCACCTACGCCCAGGGCTTCGGCAAGTTTGCCGCCATTTTGGGCATCGACCCCAAGGTGGGCATGTCCCTGGGCCTGCTGGCCGTCAACTCCTTCCTGCTTACCTCCCTTGACACGGCTACCAGGCTTACCCGCTACCAGATCCAGGAGCTTACCAACATGAAGGTGGACAAGTACACTGCCACCATCATCGCCATTGCCGCCGCCATGGCCCTTCTTCTTACCAAGACTCACGGGCCCACGGGCGCGGTTATCCCGGCGTGGGCGGCAATCTGGCCCATCTTCGGCGCCTCCAACCAGCTCGTAGCCGCACTGGCCCTGCTGGCCATCGGCGTCTGGGTTACCAAGGCCCTTAAGGGGGACAACCGCTTTGCCATGATACCCATGTGGTTCATGCTCGTCACCACCGTTGCCGCCCTTGGCATAATGATCAAGGAGAATATGGCCTACGAGAACCCCAACTACATTCTCGTGGTGCCGTCCGTCCTGCTCCTTGTCCTGGCGGTCCTCATGGTGCTTGAGTCGTTCAAGTCCCTGAGGGAGGCTCAGAAGAACCAGCTGTAGCCCGCGCTTCAGACAACAAAAAAGGGAAGGCCGCGGCCTTCCCTTTTTTATTTGCTAATCCGCAGGTCTAATCGCCCATCTTGCCTACGCTGAAGGACTTGGCGCTCCAGGACTTCCCCCGTTTTCTGCCCGGGGCGTCCAGCACCTCCAAAAATCTGCTGCCGCATCTGGGGCATCTCATGGCCGCCGCTTTTTCTTCCAGTTCAAACTCGCTTTTGCATGACAGGCATCTAAACTTCCCCATGGAATACCACCTCCATACATATTCTCCGGCTCGCTGCCGCTGTAATGCGCTATTTGGAACCTATTATACCAGATTGTGCCCTCGCCTGACGGACAAAGGAGCGGCAGAGGGTATAATGGTCGGAACCTGAAAGGGAAGGGAGGATTAATATGCTCTTTTCATCGCCGGCCGGAAGGCAGGATGTATGCTGCGTAATCAGCGGCGCCGCAGGGCTTGGAATCCAGACGGTGGAGGATATGCTGGCAAGGGTGATAGTGGACGAGGGGTTTTGCGTCTTCGGCTCCAGGGAGTACATGTCCCGGGTTAGGGGAGGGAATAACTCCACCGAGCTCAGGGTCTCGTCAGAGCCGGTGGACGCCCTTATCGACAGGATTGATATTTTAATTGCACTGAGCCGCAATGTAAGGCAGAATATTCTTGAAAGAATTTCACCCCATACGGTTATTTTAGGCGACAGGGACGAGCTCAAGGGCGAGCTGGAGGACAGAGGCGCCTCCTTTGTCCATATCCCCCTGTCCTCCCTTGCGAAAGAGGCGGGCGGGGCCATCTACTCCAACTCTATCGCAGCCGGGGCGCTCCTTGGCGTGCTTGGCCTTGGCACGGAGGGCGCGGCAGCCTTTTACCGGGACCGCTTTGCCGGCAAGGACGACGTGGTGACAAAAAACATAGCCGCCCTGGAGAAGGGGTACGGACTGGGGGCCCCCCTTGGCGGGGAGGGAGGAGTCCTGGCGGGCCGTCCCCGCAGTAAAGGCGGAAAGAAGACCATCCTCAACGGCTCCGACGCTGTGGCCCTTGGCGCCATGGCGGCTGGGTGCAACTTTGTAACCGCCTACCCCATGTCCCCCGCCACGGGGGTGCTGTCGTTTTTTTACCGGCACGCGGCAGAAGCGGGAGCCGTGGTGGAGCAGACCGAGGACGAGCTTGCGGCCATAAACATGGCTGTGGGAGCCTCCTACGCCGGAGCCAGGCCCATGGTAACCACGTCGGGGGGAGGTTTTGCCCTCATGGCCGAGGGGCTGAGCCTGGCGGGAGTGGTTGAGGCCCCCCTGGTGGTACACCTGGCCCAGAGGCCGGGCCCCGCCACGGGGATGGCCACCAGGACGGAGCAGGCCGATCTTGAGCTGGCCCTTCACTCGGGCCACGGCGAATTCCCCAGGGCGGTCTACGCCCCCGGAACCATGGAGAGCGCTTTCAGACTGACCCAGGAGGCCTTCGCCTCGGCCCTTCGCTTCCAAACCCCCGCCATCGTGCTGACTGACCAGTACTTTGTTAACGCCTTTCACAATCTGGACGAAAGCGCCCTCCAGTGGCTGGAGGAGCCTTCGCTTCTTCCTGAAACTGGCGGGGACTACCGCCGGTACGAGGATGCCCCGGACGGCTGCTCTCCCATGGGCGTTCCGGGGTGGGGGAAGGGTATAGTGGGGGCCGACAGCCACGAGCACGACGAAGTTGGCCACGTCTATGAGGACTTCCACCTGAGGACCAGGATGCAGGACAAGCGGATGAGGAAGCTTGACGGGCTGACGGCACGGGCCGTCCCTCCCCGCCTTTTCGGGCCCGGGAATTACAGAAATCTGGTAGTCTGCTGGGGCTCCACCCTGCCCATCTTACGGGAGGCGCTGGCAGGCCTAGACAGGGACGACACGGCCCTGCTGGCCTTTGAGCAGGTGTGGCCCCTGGCGCCGTCGTCGGCGGCCATGCTGGAGAAAGCCTCCTTTATTGCGGTGGCCGAGGGCAACAGTACGGGGCAGTTCGCCCGGCTTTTGCGCGCGGAGTTCGGCGTGAAGGCGGACAAGAAGATTCTTAAGTACAACGGGTTGCAGTTTTCGGTGGAAGAAGCGTCGGCCATGCTGGCCGGGGCTCTTCCCGCCAAGGGAGGGGACCGGTAATGGAAAATAAGCTGTTTGACCTGGCGGGAATCGAAATCTCCTGGTGTCCCGGCTGCGGCGATTTTCTTATTTTGGACTCCATAAAAAAAGCCCTGGCTGAGCTGGGCCTTACCCCCCTCGACGTGGTGGTGGTCTCGGGGATAGGCCAGGCGGCAAAGACGCCCCACTACATGAAGTCCCACTTTTTCAACGGCCTCCACGGCAGGGCTCTGTCCAACGCCACCGCCATTAAGGCTGCCAACCCGGCCCTTGAGGTAATTGCCGTGGGCGGGGACGGCGACATGTACGGCGAGGGTGGCAACCACTTCATCCACACGGTGCGGCGGAACCCGGGCATAACAAACCTGGTGTACAACAACATGGTCTATGGCCTCACCAAGGGGCAGGCGTCCCCCACCAGCCCCAGGGGCTTCCGCACCGCCACCCAGGTTGACGGCGTGCAGTCCGCGCCCTTCAACCCCCTGGCGGTGGCCCTGTCGCTGGGGGCGACCTTCGTGGCAAGGGCCTTTGCCGGAAACGGCGAACAGACGAAGGAGATCATAAAAAGGGCGGTCCGTCACAAGGGTTACGCCCTGGTGGACATCTTCCAGCCCTGCGTATCCTTCAACCACGTGCACACCTACAAGTGGTTCCGGGAGAACACCTACACCCTTGAGGGCCACGACGAGGGGGACTTCGACGCCGCCATGAAGCTGGCCCTGCTGGAGGAGGGACCCTTCCCCCTGGGAACGCTCTACTGCAAAGAGGGAATCGCCCCCTTTGAAGAGACCCTGGCGGCCTACAGGAAGGACAAGCGCCCTCTATTTCAGCGGGAGGCGCCCCGTGAGGCTGCCCGCGAAGTTCTGGCCGCCATGGGGCGGTGAAGAGGAGGTAAATTGATGAAAGAAGGGGACAAGTTCCCGAGCTTCAGCCTTTCCGACGGCTCGGGCAGGGTATGGACCAACGCCGACTTTGCCGGCGGGAGGTTTGTATGTTTTTTCTACAGCAAGAACAACACCTCGGGGTGAACCAGCGAGGTGAGGGATTTTTCGGACAGGCTGTCCGAATTTAAGGGGTTAAAGTGTTCAGTTGCCGGGGTCAGCCCCGATTCGGCCGAGAGCCACAAAAAGTTTGCCGAAAAGCTCGGGGTTGCCTACCCCCTGCTGAGCGACTCTGAAAAAGAGCTGCTACAGGCCTGCGGCTTCTGGGTGCAGAAGAAGATGTACGGGCGGGAGTACATGGGAGTGGAAAGGTCCACGGTGATTGTGGGTCCCGGCGGCGAGGTGGAAAAAATTTTCCGCAAGGTCCGAGTGGCGGGGCACGCAGAAAAAGTTCTGGAGGCTCTCAGGGAGCTTTCAGAGTAAGTTGGGGGGGCGAAGGCCCCCCTAACCTTTTTTAAAGGGGCGATATCTGGACCAGTCCGTCCGTCTCTTCTTCCGGAAGGGCGCGGGCCATCTCCTCTGCGGTAAAACCTGTGACCGGGTGCCTCCAGTAAGGGGCGGCCTGGGTCAGGGGAAGCAGCACAAAGGCCCGGCGGGCCATCTCCGGGTGGGGGACGGTCAGGTCGGGCGTCTCCATTACAAGGTCGTCGTAGAAGATGATGTCCAGGTCGATCAGGCGGGGGCCCCACCGCCAGGTCCGGGTTCTGCCCAGGGCTTTTTCAATCTCTTTTACAGCCGCCAGCGCCTCCTCCGGGGAGAGGCGGGTTTCGGCCAGGACGCAGGCGTTTAAAAACCTGGGCTGGTCCTTTACCCCCCAGGGCGGGGTCTCGAAGACGTCGCTGGAGGCCAGGATGGAAAAATCCCGTTCTTTAAGGGCGCATACCGCCTTCCGCAGTAGCTGGAGGCGGTCCCCAAGGTTGCTGCCCAGGGAGATGGCTACCAGGCTCATAGCTCCGCCTCCCTCACTGCTGCCATCATGTTTATCACCCGGGCGTTGGCCGGGACGTCATGGACCCGTACCACGGCGGCGCCCTTTGCGGCGCAAAGGGCCGTAAGGGCCAGCGTCCCTTCAAGGCGGTCGGCCGGGTCGTCCAGCCCCAGCGTCCTGCCGATGAAGGCCTTTCTGGAGTGCCCCACCATGACGGGCCTTCCGAAGATGCGGAAGGCCTCCAGGTTCCTTAAAATTTTCAAGTTGTCCGAAGCCCCCTTGCCGAAGCCTATGCCGGGGTCGATAATTATCCTCTCCCTGTCTATCCCCGCCGCTTCGGCGGCCTTAAGGCGTTCGTCGAAATATTCAAGAATATCCTTTACCGTGTCGTCGTACTTCGGGTTTTTCTGCATGTCCCTTGGGGTTCCCTGGATGTGGGAGAGGACCAGGGCGGCCCCCGACTCCGCCGCCGTGCGGGGGAGCTCCGGGTCAAAGGCCAGGCCGGAAATATCGTTGATTATGTCGGCGCCTGCGTTAACCGCCTCCCCGGCCACCCTTCCCTTCCAGGTGTCGGCGGAGATTACCGTATCCGGAAACTCTTTCCTCAGCAGCCTTATGGCGGGGATCAGCCGCTCCATCTCCTCCTCGGGCGGCAGGGGCTCCGACCCCGGCCTGGTGGATTCGGCGCCCAAGTCCAGAATGTCCGCGCCGCCCTTCGTCATGGCCGCGGCTCTTCTCAGGAGCTCTTCTTCCCCTGCGATCCGGCTTCCCTCGTAAAAAGAGTCCGGGGTCAGGTTCAAAATTCCCATGACGGCCGTCTTTTTGCCCAGCGTCAGGCTCCTCCCTCCGGCGAAGTCAAAAGTCCAGGAAGTTTTGTCAAGGCCTTCAAGGGCGCCGGAGAGGGCGGACTGAATGTCCGGCAGGCCCCAGCAGGGCAGGGCGCCCAGCTTTTTAACCAGGGAGCGGACCTGCCCCGGAGTCCCCAGCAGCAGCACGTCGCTTGTCTCGGCGGCGCAGGCAATCACGTCCCGGTTAACTACGGCGTCGCCCCCCCGGGCCAGAAGCTCCTGCTTTAAGTAGGCGGCGGCGCGGAAGTCAACTTTAGGAAGGTATAGGGATAAAATATCCCTTTTTGGTTCAAAATACGCCATGGAGCGGAGGTCGGCGCCAATCCGGCGCAGGGCGGACATAAGGTCTTCGCGGCTTTGAGCTGGAAGAGGATATGCGATCACGGCGGAATCTCCTTGTCTGGGATTTAAGAAAACGCCCAATAAATGATGATATATTGTACCGCTCGAAGCGGAAATATGGAATAAGCCGGGGGTTTTTCAAACTACGCTAAGGGGGAAAATTCCGCAAATAGGGATAAATCCATCGACGGGAGTTTGCGAAAAAATCACTCTGACCAGTCTTGACAATACTATCCGCCCTTGATAATCTACCTCTCGGATTATAGTATTGGCACTCGCCTCAAAGGAGTGCTAATGAAAGGGGGCGGCGGAGTGCTTACCGAACGGCAGTTTGAGGTAGTGTTTTCAGTAGTGTACGAGTATATCCAGACCGGCGAGCCGGCGGGCTCCAGGACCATATCAAAAAAATACCTTCCGGGAAACAGCCCCGCCACTATAAGAAACGACATGGCCGACTTGGAGGAGATGGGCTACTTCTACCAGCCCCATACCTCCGCCGGGAGGCTTCCCACCTCCAGGGCATACAGGCTTTACGTTGATTCGGTTATTCAGCGGAGGCGGCCGGCCCCCGCCGAGACGGAGATGTGGAAGAGGGAGATAAGAGAGCAGAAACAGGGAGTGGACGCCATTTTAACCTATGTGTCCCAGCTCCTGGGCAAGGCCACCAACTGTGTGGGAGTGGCCGCCCTGTCGGCCCTTGAGGGGATTGAGCTTCAGAGGGTAAGCTTCGTCAGACTGGGCGGGACCACCGTAATGGTCCTTATAGTGCTGGAAGGGGGCCTGGTTCACCACGCCAATATCCAGCTTCCCTGCGAACTCTCCCAGGACACCCTGGATGAGCTGGGAAGGAAGATCTCCACCGTGGCTGCGGGCCACGCCTGGGGGGAGGTAAGGGACGCCCTCTTTAACTTCGTTTTCGACGGCCTCGAACGGGTGTGGGACACGTGCAGGGACGCCCTTACCCAGATCGACGCAATCCTCAATAAAAGGAGCTCCAGGCTCTTCGTGGGCGGCGCCCAGCACATTCTAAACCTCCCCGACTTCCAGGATATAGGCAAGTTCCAGACTGTCCTGTCAGTCCTGGAGCAGGAGCAGGCCCTGGCGGAGATGGTGGAGCGATACAGCATCGACCAGGGGGTCTCGGTCACCCTGGGGGAGGAGATCTCCGAGGAGATGAAGGACTGCTCCCTGGTGCTGGTACCCTCCCAGGGGTACGGAATGAAGACCATCCTGGGCCTCATCGGGCCTCTTAGGATGGACTACGAAAAGTCCATCTCCATCCTGGAGTCCATTGCCGAAGACCTCGACGATTCCCTTGCCAACTGATCCGCCGAAAGGAGAACGGAATATGATAAAAGATGAAAAAAACGGGACCGGACCCGGTCCCGAAGAGATAACGCCTGAAATACCGGGCGGTGAACTGCCCCTTGAGGATGAAATTCTTGAAGAGCTTGCAGAAGCGGAGCTTACCGACGGGGGCGGCGAGGACCCGGCGGCCGTTATAGAGGGCCTTAGAGAGGAAAATAAAGAGCTTATGGCGGCCCTGGCCAGGGCCCGGGCCGACTTTGTAAACTACAGAAAGAGGGTGGAGCGGGACAGGGCGCGGGAGCGGGCCATGGCGGGAGAGGAGAAGGCCATGGACTTTCTGCCCGTCCTGGACAACCTGGACAGGGCCCTGTCGGTGGACGAGTCCGCCGGCGCAAAGAGCATCCTCATGGGGGTAACCATGGTGCGCCGCCAGTTTATGTCCGTCCTTGAGAGCATGGGAGTGGAGCAGATTCCCACCGTGGGCGCCGAGTTCTCCCCCCTCTGGCACGAGGCCGTGGCGGCGGAGCCCACCGACGATCCCGAAATGAACGGCCGCGTTACAGAGGAGATCCTGTCCGGCTTCCGCACTGCCGAACGGGCGCTCCGCCCGGCAAAGGTTAAAGTAGCCTCCTTTACCGGAGAAACAGAGGAATAGAGCCCCCAAAGGGCAAAAATTTACTTTTTATACACTTCACGAGGTGAGATGAATGTCGAAGGTAGTAGGTATTGACCTTGGAACAACCAACAGCTGCGTAGCCGTTCAGGAGGGCGATGGGACCACCATCATCCCCAGTTCGGAGGGAAGCCGCACCACGCCGTCGGTGGTGGCTTTCACGAAGGAGGGGGAGCGCCTGGTAGGCCAGCTTGCCAAGAGGCAGGCGGTGGTCAACGGCGACCGCACCATAATGTCAATAAAGAGGGACATGGGCATGGACCGCCGGATAACCATTGACGACAAAAAGCTGTCCCCCCAGGAGGTCTCCTCCATGATTCTGCAAAAGCTCAAGAGGGACGCCGAGGACTATCTGGGCGAACCCGTCACCAAGGCCGTCATCACCGTGCCGGCCTACTTTACCGACGCCCAGAGGCAGGCCACCAAGGACGCCGGGGCCATTGCCGGCCTTGAGGTGCTGCGGATAATTAACGAGCCTACCGCCGCCTGCCTTGCCTACGGCGAGAACAAGCAGGAGGAGCACAAGATCCTGGTGTTCGACCTGGGCGGCGGCACCTTCGACGTATCCATCCTAGACGTGGGGGAGGGAGTCTTCGAAGTGCTGGCCACCGCCGGCGACAACCGCCTCGGCGGCGACGACTGGGACGAGAGAATTGTTCACTGGATTGCCGGGGAGTTCAGGAAGACGGATGGCATCGCCCTCACCAAAGACCGCATGGCGGGGCAGCGCCTGAGAGAGGCCGCCGAGAAGGCCAAGGTGGAGCTTTCATCCATGCCGGAGACCACCATCTCCCTGCCCTTTATCACCGCCGACGCCTCTGGCCCCAAGCACCTGGAGATGAGTCTCTCCAGGGCGAAGTTCGAAGAACTCACGGCGGACCTGCTGGAGCGCACCGTGAAACCCGCCCGGCAGGCCCTGCAGGACTCGGGTCTTTCGGCGGGCGAAATTGACAAGATCCTGCTCGTGGGCGGCTCCACCAGGATGCCCATGGTTCAGCGCAAAATAAAAGAGCTCCTGGGCAAGGAGCCCACCAAGGGCATAAACCCCGACGAGTGCGTGGCGGCAGGGGCGGCCATCCAGGGCGCAATCCTTGCAGGCGACCACAAGGACATAGTCCTGGTGGACGTAACGCCCCTATCCCTGGGGCTTGAGACCCTGGGCGGGGTGTTCACGAAGGTGCTTGAGCGCAACACCGCCATCCCCGTCTCCAAGAGCCAGGTCTTTACCACTGCGGGCAACAACCAGACCCAGGTGGAGATAGTGGTCCTCCAGGGCGAGCGGGCCATGGCCGCCGACAACGTAAAGCTGGGGACCTTCGTCCTTGACGGTATCCCCCCGGCGCCAAGGGGCATCCCCCAGATCGAGGTAACCTTCAACATGGACGTAAACGGCATCCTCAACGTGGCGGCAAAGGACAAGGGCACCGGCAAGGCCCAGAATATTTCCATCCACTCGTCTAACCTCTCCAAGGACGACATCGAGCGTATGAAGACCGACGCCGAGACCTTCGAGGAGGAGGACAAAAAGAAACGGGAGGCCGCCGAAGCGCGCAACGAAGCCGACAGCGTCGCCTACGGCGCGGAGCGGCTCATGTCCGAAAACGGCGACAAGATGACCCCCGAGGAGAAGGGCGCCATAAACTCCGCCCTGGAGGAGCTTCGGTCAACCCTCCAGGGAGAGGATACCCGCGCCATGGCGTCAGCTAAGGAAAAACTTGAAAGGGCAGTGCAGGAGTTTTCGACCAGGCTCTACTCGCAGGCCCCCGAAGGAGACCAGGGCGGGGGCGCAGGCGGCGCCGCTCACGACGACGACACGGTAGACGCGGAGTTCAGCGAGCAGGAAGAGGCTTAGGAAGTGACGGAAGATGAACGGCAGGGGTGAAACCGAGGACCTGTACCGGATACTGGGAGTCTCCCGGGACGCCTCCGCCGCAGATATAAAAAAGGCCTACAGGCAGCTGGTGCGCAAGTACCACCCCGACGCCAACCCCGGGAACAAAGAGGCCGAGGAGCATTTTAAAAAGATAAACCAGGCCTACGAGGTGCTGGGCGACCCCCAGAAGAAGGCCCAGTACGACCAGTTCGGGACCATAGGCGACATGCCCGGCGGCAGCCCCTTCGAGGGCTTCGGCGGTATGGGGGATATTTTCGGAGACATCTTCGACAACCTATTCGGAGGCGCGGGAGGGATGGGCGGCCGGAGAAGGGCCGACCCCAACGCCCCCCGCAGGGGCTCCGACCTGGAGATGGACGCGGAAGTCACCCTGCAGGAGGCGGCATCAGGCGCCGCCAAGGAGTTCCAGATCCCCCGCCAGGAGACCTGCGGGGCTTGCGGCGGAAGCGGCGCAAAGGCGGGCACGTCGCCCGAGACCTGCGGGACCTGCGGCGGCCGGGGCCAGGTGGAGGGCCGCCGGCAGACCCCCTTCGGCCAGTTTGTAACCGTTAACACCTGCCCCTCCTGCGGAGGCAGGGGCAAGACCATAAAGGAGAAATGCCCCTCCTGCGGAGGCACGGGCCGGGTGACCAAAACCCGGCGGGTGGAGGTTAAAATCCCCGCCGGGGTGGACACGGGCACAAGGCTTAGAATCAGCGGCGAAGGGGAGGGCGGAATAAACGGCGGCCCCCCCGGCGACCTGTACATACATCTGACCGTGGCGGACCACCCCGACTTTAAGAGGGACGGGGCGGACCTCCACACCAGGCTCTTCATCACCTACCCCCAGGCGGCCCTCGGGTGTACCGTGGAAGTCCCCCTGCTGCTGGGCGAAAAAGAAAGCCTCTCTATCCCGGCAGGGACCCAGCCCGGCAGGGTTTTTACCCTCCGTAAAAAGGGAATCCCCAGACTCAGAGGGGCCAGGGGGATGGGAGACCTCCACGTCCACGTAATGGTGGACGTGCCAAGGAAGCTCACCGACCGGCAGAAGTCCCTGCTGGAGGAGCTGGCCAAGGAGATGAAGGTGGAAGTGGAGACGGAGGAGTCGGGGGGCTTTGGCAAATTTTTCCGAAACCTTTTCGACTAAGAAAGGCTTCACCCTTCTCAAAACCCTATGGTATCTGGTAAACTTGCACATAATGAGGGAGGCTGATAAAGCCTCCCTCGACTTATATCCCCTAAGGAGATTTTCCATGACAAGTACAGTGGACAGTTTTTGGTGGTACGTCACGCTGGAAGGGGGGGCCGGGAGCGAAGAAGCGATGGCCTCCCTGGCGGAGATGTCGGGAAGCATAGGCTCCGAAGAGAGCAGCCGGGGCGACCTGGTGCAGCTGCGGGCCTACTACCGCTCCTCCCAGGACCTGGGCTTCTGGGTGGGCCGGGTGGAGGAGGCCCTGGATCCGTGGCCCGAGATCCGCATCGCCGACATGGGCAAGATAGAAAATAAACAGTGGCACACCGACTGGAAAGAGGCCTTCCCGCCCCTGCCGGTAGGAGAAACGCTGGTGGTGATGGCCCCCTGGCACAAAGGGACCGAGCCCCCCGGAAGAACCCCGTTGTACATCTACCCCGGCTCTGCCTTTGGCACCGGGTACCACGAAAGCACCCAGATAGCCCTCTCCCTCATGGAAAAACTGGATTTAAACGGCGCCGAGGCCGCCGACATAGGAACCGGCTCTGGCATACTGGCCATTGCCGCAGTTAAGATGGGGGCGGCGAAGGTAAAGGCGAGAGACCTGGACCCCGCAGTTTTATCGGAGGTAAGGCACAACCTGGAGCTTAACGAAATAGCCCCCGCCTTCGTGGAACTTGAAGAGGCAAACCTCCTGGACGGCATGACCGGGGCGGTGGATCTTGTAACGGCAAATATTATTATAGAACCCCTCCTTGAAATGCTGCCCTCTCTGGCCGCCGTCATGAAGCCGGGGGCAAAGGCGGTCTTCTCCGGCCTCCTGGAGAAGGAGCGGGAGCGGTTCTCCGCCGCCCTAGAGGAACACGGACTTACCGTCGCCCTGGAACTGGCTGCGGGAGACTGGTGGGGCGCGGCCGCCGAGGCGAAATGACCGGGGATCTTAAGAATAAAAAAATCTGGGTCCATACCCTGGGCTGCCGGTCCAACCAGTACGAAGGGGAGGCCTTGGCAAGCGCCTTTGCCGACGCGGGGGCCATTCTTGCAGACTCCCCCCGGGACTGCGACGGGGCGGCGCTGGTAAGCTGTACCGTCACTGCCGCGGCGGACAAAAAGTGCCGCCAGGCGGTTAGAAAAATCCGCAGGCTCTCCCCGGGGGCGGTAATCGCCGCCTGCGGCTGCTGGGCGCAGAAAATCTCCCCCGTCGAGGCCCAGTCCCTCGGGATAAATATTGTAGCGGGAAACCGCCGCAAACACCTGGTCCCCGCCCTCATGGCCCGGTCGTTCAGGGGCGGGGGGCCCTCGTTCATAGAGGAAAAAACCGACGTCCTACGCTCGGAGCAGTGGGACAGTCTGTCCCTGTCCAGGCCCTTCTTCCACACCAGGGCCTTCGTCAAGGTGCAGGACGGCTGCAATCACTTCTGCTCCTACTGCATCATCCCCTACGTCAGGGGAAGGCCCGTTAACCGGGATGCCGAAGAAACGGCAGCCGAAATCAGGCGGCTTGCCGCCTCCGGCTGCCCGGAAATAGTCCTCACCGGGGTGCACCTGGGGCTCTACGGCGCCCGTCCCCTGGGGGAGCTGGTGCGGGCAGTTGCATCAGTGGAGGGGATAAAGCGGGTGCGGTTCGGGTCCCTGGAGCCCTTCGGCCTGGACGAGGAGCTGCTGGCCTCCCTCGCCGATACGCCTTCCTTCTGCCGGCACCTCCACCTGCCCCTCCAGAGCGGCAGCCCTTCGGTCCTGGCCCGGATGAAGCGGGGCTACGGCCCTGCCGGGTATCTGGACCTGGTGACGAAGGCCAGAAAATGGCTGGGGGAGGACCTCCACGTGAGCACTGATGTTCTGGTGGGCTTCCCCGGCGAAACGGACAAGGATTTTAAAGAGACCCTGGCCTTCATGAAAGAGTGCCGCTTCGGCAAGGTCCACGTCTTCCCCTACTCGCCCAGGGAGGGCACGGAGGCATGGGGTTACCCGGATCGCGTGCCGGGGAAGGTAGTCCTTGAGCGGATGACGGCAGCCCTATCCCTGGCCGGTGAACTGCTCTCAAGCTACGCCCGCCGCTACGTGGGGGAGCGGGTGGAGGTTCTGGCGGAGGAGGCAGAGGGCGGCGCCTTTCGGGGACTGACCCCTTCCTTCCTTAAAGTGGAGGGTGAGGGAGCCGCCCTGCGGGGAGAGGAAGTCCCGGTGGAGATCTCCGGCCTTCTGGGCGAAGGCCTTAAGGGGCGGCGGGCGTCGTGAAGGGGCCGGTTCTTGGAATTGACCTTGGCACAAAGAACGCCCTCTGCGCCCTTACGGACGGGAGCGGCGCGCCGGTGGTCATACCGGGGCGGTGGGGCAAGCGGACTACCCCCTCGGTCGCTGCGTGGACTGAAAGCGGATGGGTTGCAGGCGAGGCCGCCCTGGCGGGGGAGATGAAGCGCCCCCACAGCACGTGGCGAGACCTTAAGCGCAAGCTGGGTACCAACTGGCGGGGCCGCTGCGGCCGGGCGTCCGTCAATGCTGAAGAGGCAATAGCCCCCCTGCTGGCCCTGCTCAGGGAGGACGGGGAGGCCTATGCTGGAGTTTTTCTTGAGTCCTGCGTCCTGGCGGTACCGGCGTCCTTCAGCTTTGCGGAACGGTCCGCCATGGCCAGGGCCGCCCGGTCTGCGGGGTTCGTCCGCATCAGGATGGTAAACGAGCCCACCGCCGCCGCCCTGGCCTACGGCGAAAGGGGCCGGGTCCTGATTCTGGACTACGGGGCGGGTACGGTGGATCTGTCCGTGGTGGAGAGCGGCGAGGGGGTCTGCCAGGTTCTGGAGAGCGGCGGTCTGCCCTCCTGCGGAGGGTGGGACTTTGACGCCATCCTGGCAATGCACCTTGCGGACCGGGCGGGGATGGAAAAAACCGGCAGGGACTCCCCCCGGTTCCGCATGCTCCTCTCCGAGGCCGAGGAGATAAAGATCGCCCTGTCCAACTGCATGTCCTACGAGTGGATCCCCCCTCCCGGCCTTGGCGCCCGTCCCTTTTGCGTCTCACGGAGGGAGCTGGAGGCCCTTATACGCCCCTCCATTGAGAAGGTAGTGAGCCTGGCGGAGACTTTTGTAAAAAAACACCGCCCCTCAAGGCTGCTGCTGGTGGGCGGGGGCAGCCGCATCCCCCTGCTTAGAAGGGCTCTGGAGGAGAGAATTGCACCGCCGGGCAGAATGTGCCTCAGCCCCGACGAGGCGGTGGCGGCGGGGACGGCCCTCTACGGAAACCCCGGCGGCCGGAGCCGTCTGCTGCTTGACGTCCTCTCCGAGGACCTGGGCATCCTGGCAGCCGACGGCGCGCCAGTGCCCCTTTTAACCAAAGGAATGCCTCTGCCCGCCAGGGTTGAAAAGGAGTTCGTCAGCGTGGGAAGGGGCGCCTTCTCCCTTAAGGTCTTCCAGGGGGAGGGGGGGCGGGTAATTGCCGAAGCGGGCGTTTCTTCCGCCAGGAAGGGGGAGGCCGTAACCCTCGCCTTCGCCGTGGACGGCGGAGGGCTTTTAAGAATTGACATCCGGAGGGAAAACGGCGAGCGGGCCGTCATCCCGCCCCTGGAGATAGGGACCGCCGACGGGTGGTCCTTCGACGGCAAGAGCGATGAAATACGGGCTCTCGAAAAAAGATTCTCTCTCCTGTCGCCCCTCCTCACCCCGGGCCAGCAGGCCAGGGCGGACGTCCTGTTCAGGACCGTTAAAAGCCTCCTCGACGAGGGAGTGGGCCCCGAGGGCCTGGAGTCCCTGGGCGCCATGGTGGCCGAGATGGAAAGGGCGGTAGGTTAGAGTGGCGATGCCCCTTGAAATAACCGAGTGCTTCAAAATTCTGGGCGTCTCCCCCGGCGCGCACCAGGGGGAGATAAGGGCGGCCTTCCGGCGGCTGGCCCTCTCCTTCCACCCCGACGTGGCGGGGCCGGGCGGAGCGGAAAAGTTCGAGGCCGCCGCCGCCGCCTACTCCATTCTGAAGACCGCCACTCCCGAACAGATGGCCGACGCCCTTAAAAAGGCGGGCGGGCGCAAGGCCACCCGGACTCAAAAAACCGGAGAGGGCTCCCGCTTCCGTTGGGGCGGAAGGCGAAAAAAAGAAACCCCTCCCGCAGCCGGCAGAAAAGAAGAAAAAAAAGAGGAGAAAAATGAGCAGAGCTCCGGCAGGGTCAGGGAGCTTCTCCTGGAGCGGGCCCTTGTGGACGCGGAACTTGCCGTGGCAAGGCTCCTTGAAAAATCCCGGGGCGAGGAAGAATCCCCTGCAAAGATCGTCGTGCGGCTCCTGGGGGACCACCCGGAAGTGCGCCTCATGGCCCTTAGAAGCCTTGTGGGCAAACCGCTCCCTGAGGAAATTTTTGCCGCCCTTCTCGATATGGCCCGCCGGAGGGCCGCAGAGGATGAAGTATTGGAGCTGCTTATGCTTATGGACCTTGACCAGGAGAGAAAGAGGGAGCTTGCCCGCGCACTGGCCTCCCGCTTTGCGGCCATGGGCGAAAAAACGGCCCTTACCCTCCTGCGCCTCCTGAACAGGCTGCCGGACAGGACCGAACTGCTGGTCAAGGCCCTGCTGAACCCGTCGGCCAGGGTTATTGCCGCGGCCCTTGTCTCGTGGCCGCCCAAAACCCTGCCAGACGAACTTATCCTCATCAGGCTTATCAAGCGGGAGGAGGAGGCGGTACTTGTCCCTCTGCTCAGGCTGATGAAGTCCGCCGCCGTACCCTCCTGGGCGGGGCCCAGAATTACGGCATTATCGGAAAAACATTCCTCTCCCGCAGTTAGAGTTTGGGCGGGGAGTATTGTGCGCTCCGGCAATCTGTTATAAAATACCTTGAACTGAGAGGTGAGGTTTTTGGACGGAAAGTGCCTTTTCTGCGAGATAGCGGCCGGAAGAGTACCGGCGGAGGCGGTCTACAGGGATGAAAACGTACTGGTAATCCGGGACATTGCCCCGCAGGCGCCCGTTCATCTTCTTGTAATGCCGGTTGAGCACGTAGAGTCGGCGGCGGAAGTCCAAAAGCCCGAAGTGTGGTCGAAAGTCATGGACTGCGCCGTTAAAACAGCCGCCCGCCTTGGTCTTGACCGGGACGGGTACAGGCTGGTAGTTAACTGCGGCGAAAAGGCCGGGCAGACGATTCCCCACCTTCATATTCACCTTCTGGCGGGACGAAACTTCCGCTGGCCGCCTGGTTAGACGCCACGGCGGCTAAGAAAGGGGGGAATGGTATATGACGACTGTCGTCCGTAGAGACAATGAATCCCTCGATGACGCTCTCAGACGGTTCAAGCGGGAAGTCTCCAAGGTAGGAACCCTGCGGGAGGCCCGCAAGAGGGAGCACTACGAGAAACCGAGTGAAGCGAAGAAGACGAAGAGGGCCGAGGCCGCCAGAAAGAGGCGGACCAGGTCCAGGAGGTAGCAGGCCGTGACAGACACGGAAAAACGCATATCCGACGACCTTCTGGCCGCCATGAAGGAGAAGAGGGAGCTTGAGCTCTCGGTTCTCAGGATGTTAAAGGCGGAGCTTCAGCGGACAAAGACCGAAAAGGGAAGGTCCGGCGACGTTTCGGAGGATGAGATAACCTCCCTGGTCCAGCGGCTTATTAAGCAGCGCCGGGAGGCGGCGGAGCAGTACGAGGCAGTGGGCGCGTCCGAGCGGGCCGAAGGAGAGCTCCGGGAGGCGGCTTTTCTTGAAACCTACCTGCCCGAGCAGCTCGGCGACGACGAGCTGGAGGCCATAGTCCGGGAGACGGGCGCCCTTGCCGGGGCCGCCGGCCCGGGCGACATGGGCAGGGTAATGGGTATGGTAATGGCGAAAGTCAAGGGACGGGCCGACGGCAAAAAGGTCAGGGAAAAGGTAGCTGTCTGGCTTGAGAGCCTGCCTGAGTGACCGCCCCCACAGATATGCGCTTGGCGCACGGAATGAAAAAGGCCGGAGACCCCGGCCTTTTTTGTATGGGGGCGCCCGCGCGGGTGGCGAAAGACTCCCTTTGGGGGTAAGATATTAAATGAACGTCACTTCACACAGGGAGGACCGGCCATGAGATGCCCATCCTGCGGAGCCATGGAGACAAGAGTCATTGAGACAAGGACCGCCGGCGAGGGGCGGATTATCCGCCGCCGCCGGGAGTGCCCCGACTGCTCCCATCGTTTCACAACCTACGAAAAAGCGGAAGAAAAAAGAACCCTGAGGGTTATTAAGAAGGACGGGAGCAGGGAGACCTTCTCCCGGGACAAGGTCCTGCGGGGCATAAGCAGAGCATGCGAAAAACTGCCCGTTTCACTGGAGCAGATCGAGGACCTGGCCGCAAAAATCGAGGACGGCCTAAGGTCGGAGGGGCTCGGGGAGGTCCCGGTGTCGGAGATAGGCCGCAGGGTTATGGAGGGGCTCAGGGAGATTAACCAGGTGGCCTACGTGCGTTTTGCCTCTGTTTACCGGGAGTTTACCGATCTTCAGAGCTTTCAGCAGGAGATTGCCCGGCTCATAGGCGAAAAAGAAGGGAACAGGAACGGAAACGGCGGAAAGTCTTGATATATGTTTTTTGCAAAATACATGAAAATTGGCCGTCTTTCTGTCAGGAAGGTTTTTGTGTATAATCGCCCCAAGGCAGTTAAATCAGAAAACAGGGAGGTAATTTGGCAAATGAAGCTTCGGAATGCACTTATTGCGGCTATTCTTGTTCTGGCCCTTGCGGGAACCGCCGTGGCTGCGGACACTATCAAGATCGGCGTCTACCTGCCCCTCACAGGCAGGACGGCCTTCGGCGGCCAGCTAGAGCTGGAGGGGGTCCAGATGGGCCACCAGGAGGCGCCCGAACTGCTGGGCAAAAAGGTTGAGCTCATTATCGTGGACAACAAGACGGACAAGGTAGAGGCGGCCAACGCCGTGAAACGCCTTGTGGAGCGGGACAAGGTAGTTGCGGTTATCGGCACCTACGGCTCG
>JAAYQT010000288.1 GCA_012519165.1 Synergistaceae bacterium | reverse complement strand
GGAGCTGGTCCACCGAGATGAAGATCATGATTCCCGCAACGGCGGCGAAGATTATCCCAAAGAGGGTATCGCTCAAAAAGGGCATGAGGACGAAGTAAGCGATAAGGGCCCCCACCGGCTCCGCAAGTCCCGAGAGGAAGGAGAGCCAGAAGGCCTTCTTCCTGTCTCCGGTGGCGTAGAAGATAGGCACCGACACGGCAATACCCTCCGGGATGTTGTGGATTGCTATGGCCGCCGCAATGGGAAGGCCCAGCTTCGGGTCTTTAAGGCCCGCCACAAAGGTGGCTATCCCCTCCGGGAAGTTGTGAATGGCTATGGCAAGGGCGGTCAGCACCCCCACCCTCATGAGGGCGCTCTCCCTGGCTTTTTTCCCCGCCGACGCAGTCATCTCCTCCACGCTGTGCATCTCGTGGGGGTTCTCACCGGACGGCACGTACTTGTCGATCAGCATCACCGCGAACATCCCGGCAAAAAAGGCAATTACCGTAACCCAGGCGCCCTTTACATCTCCGAGGTCGGACTGAAGGGCCTCCCTGGCCTGAAAAAATATTTCGACCAGGGACACGTATATCATTACCCCGGCCGACAGGCCCAGGGAGAAGGCCAGAAAGCGGGTGTTCGTTTTTCTTGTAAAAAAAGCAAGGGCGCTTCCTACTCCCGTGGACAGACCCGCCAGGAGGGTCAGTCCCAGGGCGAAGACAACGTTATCCATTTTTTAAAACCTCCGGAACAGATTTAAACATTAAAACAATACCCAATGGGGCCGCCCCTACCAGCCCTTTACAGTCTCGAAAACGCTGTCGGGGATGTCGCCGTCCAGGTAGTCCCTGAAGGACTGGTCGATAATCTCCATGGCCTCGTCGGCCTGCTCTTCGCTGATGACCAGCGGCGGCTGAATCCGCAGGACGCACCCGCTGAAGAAGGAGAGCAGCAGGCCCCTCTGCCAGGCCCTGTAGCAGATTTTGGCGGCGGCGGCCCTGTTGCGCTCCCTGGTTTCCCTGTCCGTGACCAGGTCTACCCCGATGGAGAGCCCAATACCCCTGACGTCGCCTATGATTTCGTACTTCTGCTGCATCTGCAGAAATTTATTCTTAATCCTCTCCCCCATCCGGAGGGCGTTCTCCAGCAGATTTTCCTCCCTGATAACTTCAATAGTGGCAAGGGAAGCGGCGCAGCAGACCGGGTTGCCCGCTGCGGTGAAGAGGTGGGCGGGCGCCTCCCACTTTTCTATCAGGTCGGCCCGGGCCACGCAGGCCCCCAGGGGAAGCCCCGAGGCAATGGCCTTGCCCATGACGATGGCGTCGGGGACCACGCCGAAGTTCTCGATTCCGAACCACTTGCCCGTTCTTCCGAAGCCCTGCTGCACCTCCTCGGAGACCAGGAGGATGCCGTATTCGTCGCAGAGCTTCCGCAGCTCCTGCATGTACCGCACCGGCGGGACTACAAGGCCGCCGTCGCCCTGGATGGGCTCGATGACGATGGCGGCAAGCTCCTCGGGGGGCACGTTTGTGCTGAAGGCAATTTTAATCTGCTCAAGGGCGAAGTCGGTAACCTGGTTCTCCGTCATGCCGGGGAAGGGAGGGCGGTAGGTGTCGGGGAAGGGTACGTGGTGGATGTCCGGCAGAGTGGGCCCGAGCCCCCGGTGCATGGGAAGGCTGACGGCGCTCAGCGACAGGGCGCCGTAGGTGCTGCCGTGGTAGGCCCTCAGGTAGGCCATGATCTTGGGCCGTCCGGTGGCGATCCTGGCCAGCTTGATGACGCCGTCGTTGGCGTCGGAGCCCGCCAGGCCGAAGTAGGCCCTCTTTCTGAAACTGCCCGGCGTTATGGATATAAGCTCCTTTGTCAGCTTTATCAGGGGCTCGTGGTACATGTAGACGGGCGTGTAAAGGATCAGCTCTTCCGTCTGCTTCTTAATGGCATCCACCACTTTGGGGTGGCAGTGGCCCGCATTGATGGCCCCGGCGCTGGCCAGAAAATCGATATAGCTGTTTCCATCCAGGTCCTCCACCATTGCGCCCCGGCCCCGCTTTACCGCCAGGGGAAAGTAGGGGATCTTGGCGGCGGGGGACGTAATTTGCCTGTCCTCTTCAACAAGGGCCATACAGCGGCTCCTGTCCTTATTGTCAACGAACATCTTGCGGCTCCTTTCCCTCTGCTTACAAAAAAGGCGGAAGGCCCAAAGCCTCCCGCCATTTTAAAAACGACCGGCAGTTAGCGGGAGATTCCCGACTCTTCGTAGATCCGGTCCATAAGCTCCTTGCCCACGATCTCTTCCATCTTGGGCCATACTTCCTTGCGCACGTGGCCCGCAATGGCGTCCAGCTGCTCCTGGGAGAGGATGACTATCTCCCAGCCGTACTCGTCAACGAGCTTCTGGCGGTACTCCTGGTCCACTGCGTCGGCACGCTCCCACTGGATCATCGACTCTTCCACGGCCGCGTTCAGCATTACTTCCTGGTCCTCGGGGGAGATCTTGTTCCAGAGGTCCATGTTTACGTTGAACCACCAGGACTCAAAGTAGTCGTTGTACTGGATCCAGGTCTTGTTGACGTCCTTGAACTGCCAGGCCTGGAAGGGGGGCCCTCCCATCTGGCCGTCGGCAATTCCCGTCTGGATGGCGCTGTAGGCCTCGGCGTAGGGGATGGGGGTGGCGATGTATCCCAGGGACTCGTAGGTCCACTCGCAGGGCTTTATGGGCATAACCCGGACCTTGAGTCCGTGCTTCGCGCCGGGCTCGGCGTATTTCTCGGGGGCCTTGTTGAGGGAGACTCCCGACATGCCCAGGGGCATAACGGCCAGGGCCTTGATGTTGTGCTTGGCCCAAAGGTCCTGGATGATCTTGTAGGCCCATCCGTCCGGTCCGTATACCTTCTTGGCCTCATCGGAGTTGGTGACGATGTATGGGAAGTAGTAGGCGAGGTTCAGCTGGGGGTCGAAGTTGGCGTTGGCCTGCCCCATGCTCATCTCGATGGTGCCCCTGGAGACCATTTCAAAGATCTCTGTCCAGTCCCCCAGGACTCCGCCTGAGAAGACGTCGATCTGGATCCTTCCATCCGTGCCCTCGAAGACCTTCTTGGCGAAGGACAGGGCCCTGTGGTCGTAGTCGCTGTCCACGGGGTGAACCTGGGCGAGCCGCATCTTGAACTGGGGCTCCGCAGCCGACACGACGCCGGCAAGGGTCGCCAGAAGTACAAGGGCAAGAAGGCATGCTGTAAGTCTTTTCATCATGTATTACCTCCCTTTCTTGGTTCGCTCAAATAAACTGCATCCGACTTTCTCCAATGGCTGACGTCCGTCGTGTTTTTTTTTATGTATCCCCTCCCTTGTCTTAACGCATAAATTTTATTTAATTCCCATAATGAGCCTGGGAAGGAAGAGCGAGAGCCCGGGGAAGTAGGTGGTCATAATTATAACGGGAATGAACCCGAAGAACATGTAGATCAGGGCCGGTTTTAAATACTGGTCGAAGGGCACGTTCCCTATTCTGCCTCCCAGGTACAGGATGGGCGCCGTGGGCGGAGTGACGTTCCCCAGGCCCAGGTTGGTGCCGAGGATGGCGGCGAAGTGGATGGGGTGTACGCCTATCTTCAGCATAAGGGGCATAAGCAGTGGGGCGGCGAGCATGGTGCCGCTGAGGTCGTCCATGAGCATTCCGATGATGAGCAGGAATATGTTCACCATGAAGAGAAGGACGTACTTGTTGCTCCACGTCCCCAGCAGGAAGTTGGCTATCTTCATGGGTACTTGCTGCATGGTGTACAGCCGGCCTAGGATGGTAACGAAGAAGAGCATGAGCACTATAACGCCGCTGGTGGTGGCAGCCGACTTAAGAGACCGGAAGAAGGTGGTGAGGGTAAGCTCCTTGTGGATGAAGAAGCCCACCAGGGCCGCATAGCCCACCGCCACTGCGGCAGCCTCTGTGGGAGTGGTAACGCCGCCGTAGATGCCGCCAAGGATGATGACGGGCATCATGAGGCTGAAGAAGCCCTTCTTGCCCGAGGAGATTATAATCCTGTTACGCTCCTTCTTCGGGATGGGGGGTTCTACTTTAATGTCGGGGAATCTTGCCACCATGAAGTAGTTAATTATGCAAAACAAGGTGGTAGTGATAATTCCCGGGCCTACCGTGGAGAGGAAGCAGGCCGCCACCGACTGCTGAGTGACCCAGCCGTAGAGGATCATGGGGACGCTGGGGGGTATCAGCTGGCCCAGCACCGCCGAGCAGCTGAGCATTCCCGTGGCGTAGCCCCTGGGGTAGCCCAGCTTTTCCAGCCTGGGGATCATGATGCTGCCGATGCACGCTACTGCCGAGGAGGCCGTTCCGGAAATGGAGCCGAAGATGGCGCAGGCGACGATGCTGGCCGCTC
>JAAYQT010000287.1 GCA_012519165.1 Synergistaceae bacterium | reverse complement strand
GCCCCCCGGGAAGGATTGTAAGCGGGAAGATTCTATTCGAGGGAGAAGACCTCCTGAAGAAAAGCGAGGAGGAGATGCGGGCCATAAGGGGCGGCAAGATCGCCATGATCTTCCAGGACCCCATGACCTCCCTTAACCCGGTCATTACAGTGGATAAACAGATTGCAGAGATGGCGCTCCTGCATAACGACATGACCAAAGAGCAGGCTGACGAGCGGGCGGTGGAGATGCTGGAGCTTGTGGGAATCAAACGGGAGAGGGCCAGGGACTACCCCCACCAGTTCAGCGGCGGCATGAAGCAGCGGGTGGTTATCGCCATCGCCCTTGCCTGCAACCCCGTGCTCCTGATTGCAGACGAACCCACCACCGCCCTCGACGTCACCATCCAAGCCCAGGTACTTGAGCTAATGCAGGAACTAAGGAGGAAGATCAACACCTCCCTGATCATGATAACCCACGACCTGGGCATTGTGGCTGAAATGTGCGACAAAGTGGCCATCATGTATGCCGGCAAGGTTGTGGAGTATGCCCCCACCGAAGCCCTCTTCAACCACCCGGGGCATCCCTATACAGAGGGGCTCTTCAACTCCATCCCCGATCTTGATTCCGACGAGGAGGAGCTAAAAGTAATCCAGGGGCTCATGCCCGACCCTGCCAATCTTCCGGCCGGGTGCGCATTTCACCCGAGGTGCCCCTATTCGGTCGAAGAGTGTTCGAGGACGGCGCCGGCCATGACGGAAATCGAGCCCGGACATTTTGTTGCCTGCCCGGTGAGGGCCAGGCCCTATCTTGACCGGGGGAAGCAGGGGGTAGAATAATGGAGCATACTCAGCCCATAGTGGAAGTAAAGGACCTGAAAAAATATTTCAAAACAAAGCGGGGGATGCTGCACGCAGTGGACGGGGTCTCCTTTTCCATAAACAAGGGAGAAACCCTGGGACTTGTTGGCGAGTCGGGCTGCGGCAAGTCCACCCTCGGCAGGGTAATGATCCGGCTGCTCGAGCCCAGCGGCGGAGAGGCCAGATTCTGGGGTGAAAACATCCTGGCCTATCCGGCCCGTAAAATGAAGGAGATGCGCAAGAGGGTCCAGATAGTCTTCCAGGACCCTTACTCAAGCCTTAACCCCAGGCTTTCCGTCTCGGAGCTCATCGCCGAGCCGCTGCTTGTAAACAGGGTATACCCCGCAGCGGCTGAAAGAAACAGGAAGATCGCCGAACTCATGGATACCGTCGGGCTTGCGAGGAGGCTCATAAGCGCCTACCCCCACGAGCTTGACGGCGGGCGGAGGCAGAGGATAGGAATTGCTAGGTCCCTTGCCCTGTCGCCCGAGTTCATAGTGCTGGACGAGCCGGTATCGGCGCTCGACGTGTGCATCCAGGCCCAGATACTGAACCTGCTCAACAGCCTTCAGAAGCAGTTCGGGTACACTTACGTATTCATCTCCCACAACCTCAGCGTGGTGAAGCACGTATCCGACCGCATCGCAGTCATGTACCTGGGCAAGATAGTCGAGCTTTCGGATTACCGGAGCCTCTTTTCCGAACCCCTCCACCCGTACACCCAGGCGCTGCTGTCGGCCATCCCCCTTCCCAAGTTCGGGAAAAAACGAAACCGCATTATACTGGAGGGGGACGTACCGAGCCCCATAGAGCCCCCCGAGGGGTGCCGTTTCCAGGGAAGGTGTCTGTACAGGCAGGAGATCTGCGCCGTGAAGACCCCCGCTTTGCGGGAGCTTGAGCCCGGCAGGTTCGTGGCCTGCCACTTCGCCAGGGCGCTGATGCCCGCCGGGGGCGACGGTCAATACAACGGGGAAAGGACGGTTTCATAAAGATGAATGCAATTGACTCGCCATATATGCTCGGCCTCCTGAAGGAGCTTATCCATATCCCCTCGGTGGCGGGAGACTGCCGTCAGATAATGGACAGGGCTGAAAGGGAGTTTTCCTCCCTGGGACTGCCTGTTGCCAGAACCAGGAAGGGGGCGCTTGTAGCCACAATGAGGGGAAAAAACGGCGGCCCTTCCCGGGTAATCTCCTCCCATGCGGATACCCTGGGGGCGGTAGTCCGGGAGATAAAGCCCAACGGCAGGCTCAGACTGCTGCAGATCGGCGGGTTCGCCTGGGGCGCCTTCGAGGGCGAAAACCTGGTCGTGCGCACCGCCTCAGGGAGGGAGGTAAGGGGCTCCCTGCTTCCGGAAAAGGCCTCGCTGCACGCCTTTTCCGAAGAGGCCAGGGAGACCCCGAGGAATGACGACACGGTCGAGGCCCGGCTGGACGAACCGGTCTCTTCGCCCGATGATGTCCGGTCCCTGGGCGTGGAGGTGGGGGACTTCGTATTCTTCGACCCGAGGTACGAGACGACCGGGTCGGGATTTATAAAATCCCGTTTTTTGGACGACAAGGCATGCGTGGCCTTCATGTTTGCCGCAATAAAAGCGTTGAGGGACGGAGAGACAGAGCCTGACAGAACCGCCCATTTCTACCTTACCAACTGCGAAGAGGTGGGGCACGGTATCTCCTTCATGCCGGAGGATGCCGGGGAGCACGTGGCCCTCGATATAGGCATCGTCGCCCCCGGAACGAACTCGCGGGAGGACGCCGTCACCATTGTTGCCCGCGACAGCAGGACCCCTTACGACTTCGCCCTCAGAAAACGCCTGTGCGGCCTTGCGGCGGAGAAAAATATCCCCTTCAGGGTGGATACTCACTTCCGGTACGGTTCCGATGCGAGCGTTGCGGCCGTTGCCGGCTTTGACGTCAACTTTGCGTGCTTCGGGCCCGGGGTGGATGCCTCACACTCGTACGAACGCACTACGGTAAAGGCTCTTGAGGCGTGCGGCGGACTTCTGGCCGCCTACATAGCCGGAGAAAAGATCTGAACAGGGAGAGTGTGAGCAATGTCAACAGTACTGGAAAAATTTCTGAGGTACGTCAAAATTCCAACCCAGTCCGCTCAGGGCGCGGAGACGGTCCCCAGCGCTCCGGGGCAGATGACCCTTGCAAAACTTCTGGGAAGGGAGCTCGAGGCCATGGGTATGGCGGACGTCCGCGTCGACGAACATGCCTACGTTACCGCGACCCTGCCGGCCAATACGGATAAAAAAATCCCCGTAATCGCCTTCAACGCCCACCTGGATACTGCCCTGGAGGTCACCGACGAGAACGTTACTCCCCGGCTCGTGGAGAATTACGACGGCGGCCACATTGTCCTAAACGATGAAAAGGGGGTGGTCCTCTCCCCTGAAGTCTTTCCCGACCTGCTGAAGTACAGGGGCGAGACCCTGGTAGTCACCGACGGCACGACGCTCCTCGGCGCGGACGACAAGGCCGGAATTGCCGAAATAATGACCGCCCTTGAATACATGACGTCCCACCCGGAGTTTATTCACGGTACCGTAAAGGTCGTCTTCTCCCCCGACGAGGAGATAGGGCACGGAGCCAGGCTCCTGGACCTTGAAAAGTTCGGCGCCGACTTCGCATACACCGTGGACGGCGGGGCTGTAGGAGAGATAAGCTACGAGACCTTCAACGCGGCCAAGGCCCGGGTATTGATCCGGGGGAGGAGCGTCCACCCCGGAAAGTCAAAGAACAAGATGGTAAACTCCATCCTGCTGGGAATGGAGCT
>JAAYQT010000286.1 GCA_012519165.1 Synergistaceae bacterium | reverse complement strand
CTCTACAACCCCGTTAAGCGGGGGCTGGAGGAAAAGCTGCGGGCGGTCCGGGAGATCTTTGGAGGCGCCGGTTACTGCGAGGCCCTTCTCGTGAGGGACGGGGGCCGCCCCGGCGGCACTGTGCGGAGAATCCCCCTGGGAGACCTGGCCCCGGACCTGGTGGATATGCGCACCCTTATCCTGCTCCCGGGCAGGTCGGTGGAGCGCGCCGGGGGACTCTACCTGGACCGGAGGGGCTACGGCTCCGAAGGTTCGGGGCCGGAGGATCACATTAATACAGACCCCGTGGCGGGGAAGCGCGAAGAGGCCGAACCTCTGCCGGACTACTCCCTCATGGCCCTCCTCTCCCCTGCCGCCGGACCGGTCCTCGTGGCGGGAGGGGGGCCGGTAGGCCTTCGCAAAATAACCACCCTCCTTGGGGGCGGCCTGGCCGTGAAGCTGGTCTCCCCCGAGGCGGTCCCCGAGCTGGAGGAACTGGCCGGAGGCGGCAAAATCTCCTGGGAGAGGCGAAGCATCGAAAGGAAGGACTTCCTTGAACACCCCCTGGCCCTCATCGCCCTGCCGCCAAAAGAGACGGAGCAGGTCCTCTCCCTGGCTAAGGGGACGGGCTGCCTGCTGAACTGCTGCGGCGACCCAAAATCCGGCCACTGGGCCCTGGCCGCCCAGTTCCGCCGGGGTGTATTTACTGTGGGAGTGGGCAGCGGCGGGAAGGACCCGTCCGGGTCTGCGGCCCTTAAAGAAAAACTCATGAAGGCCCTGGGCGAAGGGGAGGTTTACCGGTGAGGCTCCTGACCAGGGGCAGCGCCCTCGCCCTCATCCAGGCGGAGCTCATGGCGGAACCCTTGCGCCGGGCCGGGCATCAGGTGGAGATAGTACCCCGGGCAACCAGGGGCGACAGGGATGTTCACAGTCCTCTGCCATCCTTCGGCGGCGTGGGCGCTTTTTCAAGCTGCATCAGCGAAGCGCTGCTCGAAGGGAGCGGCGAGGGGGCGGTCCACAGCCTGAAGGACCTACCCTCCCGCTGTCGGGAGGGGCTGGCGTTGGCGGCCGTGCTCCCCAGAGAACGGGAGGGGGACGTGCTGGTCCCGAGGGAGGGGCACACCCTTGATACCCTCCCCCCCGGCTCGGTAGTGGGTACGTCGAGCCCCAGGAGGAGGGCCCAGCTTCTAAGAAGCCGCCCGGATCTTGAGGTCACCCACATCAGGGGCAACCTGCCCACCAGGCTTAAAAAGCTGAAGGAGGGTCCCTACGACGCTATCATCCTGGCGGCGGCGGGGCTTGAGCGGCTGGGCGTCATGCCAGGGGAGGCCTCGGACCTCCCCTTCCTCCCCGCCCCCTGCAAGGGGATCATCGCCCTGGAGACGCCCCTTGGCTCGGAGCTCTATGAACTGGGGAGGGCCATAACACACGGGGAGACCCACCTCTGCGCCGCTGCGGAGCGGTCCCTGCTGAGGAGACTCGGCGTGGGCTGCCACGTCCCCTTCGCGGCCCTCGCCCGCATGGAAGGCGGAATCCTCTCCCTGGAGGCTGAGATAATCCATCCCCTTGGGAGTAAAACCCTATCCCTCTCCTGCAAGGGCCCCATCTCGTCGGAAGGGGACGCAGTAAGGGCGGGGGAGGCGCTGGGGGAACGGTTCAGCAGCCATCCCGAATGGGCGGAGCTGCTCAGCGCGGCCGCCAACGGGGGGGAGAAGCCGTGACGGTGCACCTTGTTGGGGCCGGTTGCGCCGGGCCCCTGTGGATTACAGTTGCGGCCTCCCGCCTGCTGGGCAGGGCGGAAGCAGTGGTCTACGACAGCCTCATCCACCCGGACCTCCTCCAGCT
>JAAYQT010000285.1 GCA_012519165.1 Synergistaceae bacterium | reverse complement strand
GCCTGGCCTGCTCCGCCGGGTTGCAGGAGATCTCCCCAATCCAGGGCCGCTTCGCCGCGCCGACTTCGTCCTTGGTCATGGACGATACCTTGCAGCAGACTGAACAGACCTCGAACTCCTCTGACAGAATCTCTCCCAACACCTTCGCCTCTTCGGAGAAACCCACGCAGAAGGCTATCCCCAGTTTTTTGTAGCCCATGCGCCTTGAGAACTCCATAATCTCCTCAAGGCGGTTCAGGGTGCAGTAGTAAATTGCCTCCACATCGGCGGCAGTTTTCAGAAGGGACAGATCTTCGCCCTTGTAAAGCTCTGCTCCCTTGCCCTCGGAGCAGGGTTCGCCTTTTGAACAGCCTCTCGTTTCGCACAGGTGACACTTCATTTACTTACTACTTCCCTTCCCGAAAGAAATCGGTCGCCGCTGCGGGTGACCGCCCTCATCACCATGTCCGCCGCCGCTCCCTTCGTTACGAAGGAGTCGGGCATGAACACCCCGCCCCTGGCCGCGCCTTCAAGTATCCCCCTCTCCGCAAGAAACAGCAGGGGGCCGTAGAGCTTGGAATCGGGGGAGATGTCGGCGAAGGGCGAAGGCTCATCCCTGGGGAGGTTCCTGTAACCCGCCGCCCGGGCCAAAGACGCGCAGAACTCGCCCCTGGTCACGAAGGAGGGGGCCCCGCCTCCGGGGTAGATTACGGGGCCCGCAGCCTGCCCTCCCGAGAAGGCCTTCCGGAACAGCTCCTCCGACTCGACGCCGGTAATGGGGGATTCCACTCCGAAGACCCCTTTATCCAGGCCGTACAGCTTTGCCGTAACAAGCCTGTTGTTGTAGATGTCGTCAATCTTTGCGCTCGGGGCGGAGGGGAGCTCCTCGGCGGACAGCCAGCCCCTAAGGTTGGACATCTGGACTGCGGGCCAGAAGGGGTGTCCGCGGGGGACGTCGGAGTACTCGCAGAGGGAGAGGGCGCTTCCCTGCTCCAGCAGAACCCGCTGCACCTTCCCCGGGTCAAGGGCCGCAGGGGGAATCCCCGCAAGAGCCGACAGCGCCGCCGTTACGCCCGCCGCCTGCCCGGTGAGCATGGAGATGGGCTGAAGGCGGAAGGCTCCCGCCACAAGCCTGGACATGGAGATATTCTTCTCGGCGGCCAGAAGGCCGTCCACGTTCCGGGAGACCAGGCTGCCGAAGGGTACCTGGAAGGGCCCCCTGGGCATATCGCTCTTTATGGAATCCGCCGTCTCGCCGAACTCCGCCTCCAGGTCCCGGTCCTTGTCCCCGGCGTGGAGGTCCAGGATGTAACCGCCGATGGCCACCGCCTCCTCCACTTCGAAGCCGGGATTACCGTCCCGGTAGCTCTCGGAGTTACGCCTGACCGTGGACGAAGTGGGGGTAGCAAGGCCCACTATCCTGCGGCTCTCCCGGACGTAGGGAATGGGGGGAAAGCGCCGGACTATCTCGCCGTACTCTGCGGGTACGGCGTCTCCCGTCCTGGCCAGGGGAAAGTCGGAATGGTACTCGTCGTCGGTCACCGACCACGGCTCGCCCAGCTCGTGCTGGATGTAGTAGATAAAGGAGAGGGTTTTAAGCAGCGCGGCGCCCTCCACTCTGGCCCTGAAGGCCCCGTCTTCAAGGTAGGCCGACGGCAGTCCCCCCCTGCCCTCCCATTTCTCGGTCCCCGGGAAGTCGTTGCCCCAGTTTATCCCCGTCTTGGAGATGGCCGCCCAGCCGTCGGGGCCGGAGGCGTCGTAATTCTCCGGGTTTGACGAATCGGGCAGGCCCCGGTATCCGTTGTGGGTGGCAAAGTCCACCGGCATTTTCAGGGGGTAGCTTCTGAAGGAGTTGCCCCCCTTTGCCACTATTTTTCTGAAGGCCGGCAGGTACCGCTCGTAGCCGGGGGGAGGGTTTGTCATCCTGAGATGGGCCGGTATGCCCGACGGGTATTTTTTTATAACCGCAGTCCATGTAATATCCTGCACCCTGCCCTCGAAGGAGATCATGGGGCTTATGGAGTTGCCCGCCCGGTAGAGGGCCCCTGCCAGGGGGATTACGTCCCCGTGTTCGGTGGCGTCGATGAGGGTTTTGCACGCAATAACCGAGGGAACGCCTTCGATCTCTACGGCTGCTTCCCTTATGGCCGACCCTTCTTTCCTGACTGCGGTGACCCTTGCCCGGTAAAAAATATTAAGGCCGCCCCTTTTGCCCCTCTTAGCCCCCTCCCTGGACGCCTCCGCCGCCATCTCCTCCAGAATTGCCCTCCCCACCGAGGGCTCGAAGGCCGCGGTGGAGCCGTCCCAGTAGCAGGTGGAGATGGACTTGCCCTTCATAAAGTAGTGGAACCGGACCTTTTCGTAAAACTCGCCGTAGATCCCGGTCTTGTTCCCGCTCAGGTCGTCCATGGTGGAGACCCCGGCGGCGGTCATCTGGCCCCCGAGCCAGTCCGTCTCCTCAAGCAGGATTACCCGGGCGCCCAGCCTGGCGGCTGAGATGGCGGCGCTTACGCCCCCCGCTCCGCCCCCCGCCACCAGGACGTCGCAGTCAAGCCGCGCCTCGACGGAGGCCCATGCGCCGGGAGGAGAAGCCCCGATAAAAAGAAACAGGACCGGCAGCATTACAGCCGCAAACAGGAGGGTACGGCCATAGCGGGGCCGCCGATAAAGTTTATCCATGACGTTAGCTCCTTCGCTTAATAGTAGTTGAGTATTATTATTCCATATTCCTTAAAATGGTTCAATTCAAAAGACAATGTTATATCTCCCTGTGGGTGAACCTGCCCCCCATCATGGTAAGCAGCGACCTGGTCCCCGGAATTTCGTCCGGAAGGACGGAAAAAATATCCCTGTCGGGCACGGCAAGATCCGCCAGCATCCCCGGCGCCAGCGCGCCCTTGCGGCGCTCCTCGAAGGAGGCATAGGCCCCCCCTTCGGTGTAAAGCCCCACCGCCTCCTTTACCGAGAGCCGCTGGTCCGGGTTCCACCCCCCTGCAGGCTCTCCGGCCTCATCCTGCCTGGTGACCGCCGCGTGAATCCCGGCGAAGGGGTCAAGGGTCTCCACGGGGCTGTCCGACCCCGCCGACATGAAGATGCCCAGGTCCATCAGGGTCCTCCAGGCGTACGCCTCCCCGGCCCTCTTCTTCCCCAGCCTCTTAATGGCCATGAGGCGGTCCGAGGGGGCGAAGATAGGTTGAATTGCGGCTCCCACCCCCAGGCGGGCCATTCTTTGGTACTGGTCCATGTCCCCCGTCTGGCAGTGAACGATGTAGTGACGGGCGTCGTCGGCAGGGTTGGCCGTATGGGCGCCCTCCAGGGCGTTCAGGCACATCTCCAGCGCGCCGTCGCCTATGGCGTGCATGGCTATCTGCATCCCGGCCCCGTGGGCGGCGTTCACAAGGTCGTTGAGCTCTTCAGCTTCGTAGATGGCCACGCCCAGCTCCCCCGGCATGTCGGCGTACTCCTCCCGAAGTAAGGCGGTCCTTCCGCCCATGGAGCCGTCGGTGAGGATCTTCAGCGGCCCCGTGTGGAAGGCCGGGCTGCCGTCGCCGGTTCGAAACCCCGAGGCCAGAAAGTCGTCCAGGGCCGCCCTGTCACGAAGCTTCAGCTGCTGGGTTATCCGCACCGGCATCTTCCCCTCGGCGTCCAGGCCCGAGTAGAGGTC
>JAAYQT010000284.1 GCA_012519165.1 Synergistaceae bacterium | reverse complement strand
TAGTTCCAAGGTTTAAAATGCGCTCGAAGAGGGTCTTGGTAAGTTCGGTAGTCTTAATATCCGCAAGGTAAATCTTGGAGTAGGTAGTAAATACTATACCGCTGCTAAGCACCAGGTAGTCGATGTGCAGCTTTAGCTTAACGCTCCTCCTGCGGATCTCCTGGATCGCCACGTTTACAACCGTGAGAAGGAGGCCCCACATAAGGATGGTCCACTTACCCGCCTTCAGCCCGATGCTTGAAAAGATATTGGGGAAGACGCTTATCAAAATGAAGGGGATCAGAAAGACCAGGGTCGGAACCCCCAGAGGGTAGAGGTAGCCCGCAGGCGACGGCGAGAGTACGTAGTCGAATTCATCTTCCTTCGTCCCCGGGTTTTCCGTTGTCGTCATAGATGTTTTTGCCATTGTCATCGACTCCTTTTGTAAATTTGTCCCGCCCCTTACGGCGGCATCTTTCTTTTGAAGGATTATGACATCTTACTGCCGCCTTGTATTTTATCATGAGCGGGTAGTTTTTTTCATACCAATTTTCCTGAGTTACGACGGCGCACAACGTAATCTTGATCCCCGCTGGCGGCCAAGGCGGGCGGCCCGGAGGCAAATTGGCTCAAAAAATCGTGTAGAATATGTGCATTACGGCAATTTAGCGGATAGGAGGAATTTTAAATGACAAAGAAGCACAGCGTTAAAATTACCGTATTAAGGCGGGAACTTTATGAGGACCTGCAGGAGGAGTATCTGGCAAACCCCAAATCGGGCAAATGCCCCCACTTTCGGGAGGGTCAGGAATTTTTGATTGAAGATGACGATTTCTTCCGTATGATGCACGGAAAATTCTGCGGCGAGGCCTGGGACTGCATAAGCAGGTACGTCTATGCCGGGTTGCAGGGCGGCTCCATCATGGAAGGGTGGACGAAGGACGAAAACGTTATGATCGCTAGCTGCAACGACGGAACGAGGCCCGTTATTTTCAAAATCGAGCGGATTGACAGCGAGGCGTAATATGAAAACTATGGTTGTATGGGCAAGCCCTAACGAAGACGGCCTGACGGCAACAGTAAAAAATAAAATACTGGAGGGAATTTGGGCCGAAGGCGGAGCGGCAGAAGAAATCCACCTCAACAAACGGAGGATAAACGCATGTCTGGCGTGCGGCAACGGATGGGGCCTGTGCCGTTCAGAGGGGCGCTGCATCATGGAGGATGATTTTGCGGCTATTTATGAAAGCTTTGTGCAGGCTAACGGGATAGCTCTTGTAACTCCTGTCTACTGGCACGACCTGGCCGAAAATATGAAATGCCTGCTCGACCGGATGAGGCGGTGCGAAGCCGCCCGCAATCATTTTCTTAAGGGGAAGCGGTGTATGCTCGTGGCTTGCGCCGGCGGCACAGGTAACGGCGCCGTCAAATGCCTCCGCAACATGGAGGAGACCGTAGGACACATGGGCATGATACCCCTTGATCGCCTGCCGGTGATCCAGTTTAACCGGGAATACATGCTTCCCGCAATGGTAGGCGCAGGCCGGGCGTTTCAAGCCGCCGTCCCGCATCCCTTATAAATTTTTATCAAGACCGTCATTTAGGAGTGGAACATCAGGTCGGTCTCTGTTAATTATTGAAGAAGCGGAGCAGTGCAAGCTAGGTTTAAATAGCGTGGCGGCTTTAAGGGCAGGTGGTGTAGGGGTGGCCGCAGAGGTTTTGGGCTTCAGTCCAGCCTGTTACCTCGCCCTTGTTCTCGTCAATGTACCTTATGAGGGCCCACTTTCCCTCTCCGCCCAGGATTTTAACGGGCTCCTCCCCGTAAATATCCCCGATGGGGGGATGCTCCACCCCCGGCCCGGCGCGCAGCTCCGCCGAGTCACCGGGCCCGTAGTTCCGCAGCGTGGCCTCTGCAGAGCCGCTGCAGAGCCAACCCTTCCTGCCGTCATATATTTCAACCAACAGCCATTCCCCCCGGAAGCCCATAACTTCGAACATGATCAAATTAGGGTCGTCGGGGGCGAAGGGGAGGGCGGCAATCACATTGCCGCCAGGGGCGTCCAGGACTTCGGTTGCCGTCTCGTCGGGGTTCCAGATATAGGCGCCGAAGCGGCAACGCCCCTCTTCGGGCCGGAAGACTTCTACCCTTTTCGCAGGCCGGGGCCAGGCCTCCCTGAACCCGGTTATTTCTTTAAGAGCAGCGGTTTTAGCGTACGCCCCGGCCGGAGCCCAGCCCGCAGCCCACAGACACAGGACGAAAAAAAACGCCCTTGCAGGTCTGTTCACGGACTTCGCCTCCTTATCGCCTAGGGGCAGGTGGTGTACGGGTGGCCGCACTGCTTTTCGGGGTTCAACCACCCTACGAACTCATGCCCCTTCGGGTGTTTGTAGCGAACCAGGGCCCACTTGCCCTCCCCTCCCAGTACGGTAACCTCTTCGTCGTCGAAGATATCCCCCACTGTAGGGGCGTATGGGTCGGGGCGCACGCGCAGCGCTGTTACATCTCCCGGCGCGTAGTTTCGCAGACTCATGCCCACTAGCTCGCTGAAGATCCAGCCCTTTTTTCCGTCGTGAAGCGTTACCGAGAGCCACTTTCCCCTGTAGCCGGTCACCTTCACCATAATCAGGTCGGGGTCGTCAGGCTGATAGGGCAGGGTGACGATTATCTTGCCGTTGGGATTATCCCTTACGTTGGCGCCCTTGGGGTCGGGGTCGATTATATAGGCGCCGAAATCGCACTTTCCCTCCTCCGGACGATATAGAGTCCTGTCCCCGGTGAAGGGTTGTTTTGTTGCGGCCTTTTTGACTTCAACTGCCCCTTTTGCCGCCGAATCCGCGTCGCCCAAGTAATCTCCGGTAAGGTCATTGGACAGGGTATCCAGCTTTTTGTTCCGGTCCAGGTTTTTTTCCATCCTTGCATGAATGGGAAAGGCCTTGTCGCCCGTTTTGCCGTAGAACCAGGCCATAAAGGCCGTCTCTTTATTCCTGAAATCCTCCCAGGTTTTAAGGGTTGTTTCTGCAATCTTCACCCCGTCGCCCCCCAGTAGCTTGCCGATTTTTTTATGGCCGTTTTTTACGTTCATAGCCGCAGAGAGCTGGGCGTCTGCTTCGGCAGGGGGGTAAGTTTCGCCGAAGGAAGGCTTGCCCGCCTTTAACTCCTCGACGTAGGCTAATAGTTCCAGAGCCCTGTTTTTCACCACCTCCATGTCCGCGATGGCGTGAATTGTAACGAACATGGACCCTCCGCTGTTCTCGTAAACTGCGTTGTAAACGGCGCTTAAAAATTTAAACTCGGCGTCCCTCCAGGGTATCCAAGCCCTCTGGGCATTCCGCAGAAGATCCTGCCCCTGCTTGGGAAGCATTCCCATAATCTCTTTGTAAGCCCTGTTAAGCTCGCCGTCCCACTTTTCCTTGAACTCTGCGGCACAGTTCGACACCCCATGGGTACTGGGGTCTTCCTCCATGCACTTATCCATGGCCACCTCCAGGGGGTGAGGCGCTCCCCACGCGGCGGCTGACAAAAAGAGAAGCAGGGCGGCTGATAAGACTTTTAGTCTCATGCAGTTACCTCCTAATCGTAAAATATGTGCTGAAATTCCAGGCCCGCTACCACTTCTCCCGCAGGGCCCGGGGCGACCTCGATGACTATTTCATCCTGAGACCTGGTCTGCTCCGAAAAGGAGCCGTAGTACATAAGTCTGTTTTCGTTCCGTTCGGCAGGTCTCCCAAGCAGCGATACGGCCTCGCCGGCATTCATGCCCGCAGTTATGTCGCCGAAGGCGCCCTCCTTCCCCGACACGGTAACCGATTTCAGCTGCCCATCCCAGTAGACCAGTTCAAAACCAGGGTAGGCGAGGGTACTGACCGCTACGGTAACGTTGAAGTCCGGGATGCGAAGCTTTTTATTATCCTG
>JAAYQT010000031.1 GCA_012519165.1 Synergistaceae bacterium | reverse complement strand
TTTCCGCCTTCTCGGACAAGGAGCTGACCTCAGTGGCCGTGTCGGGCCTTAGAAACACCATGGACCTACTAAACGAGCTTGAGCTGGGCAGGTTGACGGGGGTGGACTTCATTGAGTGCAGGGCCTGCGATCTGGGGTGTATCGGAGGTTCGGGCACCTACGAATCCCGCTTCCTCTCCCAGCTCCGCCTTGAAAGCATGGAGACGGAATGGCTTCCAACCCAGGAGGAGATGGAGGAGATCCGGGAGTGGTACGACAAGGAGATTTGGCGTCTGGACGCACCCCTCCAGGTGAAGGAGAGGCTGCCTCTTTCCCAGGACCTCGGCGAGGCCATGACTAAACTCAGGGAGATGGACGCCATATACGCAGGGCTTCCCCACATCGACTGCGGCTCCTGCGGCAGACCGTCGTGCCGGGCGCTGGCAGAGGACATTGTCCGGGGCCAGGGAGACGAAACGGACTGCATCTTCAAGCTGAGGGAGCATATTACGGCCCTCAGCAGCGAGATCTGGTCCCTGTCGTCCAAGCTCCCCCACACCCTTCACCCCTCGGGGAAAAGGAGGAGAAGATAGTGAAGATTTCTGATATAACCTCCCTTCTCGGCCTGGAAGTCTACGTGGAAGGGGACGGCGAGAGGGAGATAAAAGGGGTCATTACGGGAGATCTCCTCAGCTTCATCATGGCGGAGGCCATGGAGGACTGGCTCTGGATTACCATACAGGTTCACCTTAACGTGGCCGCCGTGGCCGTGCTGAAGGACGTACCCCTTATCATCACCGCCTCTGGAAGAAAACCGGGTAAAGATCTCGTCGACCGGTGCCTTATTGAGGGAATCACCCTGGCGGGCGCCTCCGGGTCGGCCTACGAGACGGCCGGCAAGCTGTGGGAGGCAGGGCTCGGAAGGACTCAATGACTCTCTCCCCCTTCTGGGTGGACCTGCATCTGCATACCGTCCTGTCGCCCTGCGGGGAGCTTGAAATGGGCGCCCCCGATATAGTTGAGGCGTACCGGAGGGCCGGGGTGGCCCTCTGCGCAGTAACGGACCACAATGCCGCCGACAACGCCCCCGCAGTGGCCGCTGCCGCCGGAGGATCGCCGGTGGCGCTTCCCGGCCTTGAGGTTCAGACGGCCGAGGACATACACATGGTGGTGATCTTCCCGGATAACGAGGCGGCGGCGGATTTTCAGGAGTGGCTGTGGCTGCGAATGCCTCCCGTGGAAAACCGGCCTGAAATCTTCGGCGACCAGCTGATAATCGATAAAGACAATCAAATTCTGGGCGAACAGGAGATACTTCTCGTCCAAGGCGCCGGGTACACTGCCGACGAAACGGCCGAAGAGGCCATGGGCAGAGGCGCCATCGTTATCCTGGCCCACCTTGACAGGCCGTCCTTCTCTTACGAGGCCGTGCTGGGGCCCGTCCCCGACGACTTCCCATGTCACGCCTTCGAGCTGTCCCCGTCCGTATCCCACGCCGACTTTTGCCAGTGGAGGGAGAGGTACCCGGACAGGGTTTTCATACGGAGTTCCGACTCCCACCGGCTTGCCGATATATCGAGGGCGCGATGTACGGTAATGATGATGGAGACCCCGTCCTTTGAAGAGGTAAGGATGGCCCTCATGGGCCTTAACGGCCGCTCGGTCCTGTGTCCGTGGGGAGGCGGCATTGCGGCGGAAAAGGAGAAAAATGGTGGCTAAAAGCGCCGGCGAAAGGTACGAATGCTCCGCCTGCGGCGCCGTATCCTCTCTCTGGGCGGGGAAGTGCCCCGCCTGCGGGGAGTGGGGGACTTTGGAAAAGGCGGCGCCTGCCCCGGCCCCGGGAGCGGCCCTCCGTTCGTCCCGCCCCGCAAAGGTGGACGCGGCATCGGTCGTACCCCCGGAGCGGACAAAGACGGGGATTGAGGAGCTTGACCGGGTCCTGGGCGGAGGATGGGTGCCGGGCGGGGTTTTCCTCATCGGAGGTAAGCCGGGGATAGGAAAGTCCACCCTGCTCCTTCAGGCCTGCGGCGCCATGTGCGCCTCGGGGCGGAGGGTTCTGTACATTTCGGGGGAGGAGTCCCAGTCCCAGGTGGCCATGAGGGCCCGGCGCCTGGGAGCCGTCGACGAAGGATTGGAGCTCTTCTGCGACAGCGACCTCATCCCGGCTCTTTCTTGCCTTGAGGACCACGCCCTCTTCGTTGTGGACAGCGTTCAGGCCATGAGGACCGAGGGCGCCGAGGGGTGGGCGGGGAGTCCGGGGCAGGTTAGGGCGTCTGCCCAGGTCTGCATTGCCGCCGCCAAAGAGCGCAATATCCCCGCCGTGCTGGTGGGCCATATAACCAAGGAGGGGAGAATCGCCGGCCCCATGCTGTTGGAGCACATGGTGGACGGGGTTTTGACCTTCTCCGGAGACGACTATTCCCCCTACAGGATGCTCAGGGCGGCAAAAAACCGGTTTGGCAGCACCGACGAGCTGGGCGTCTTTGAAATGGGCGAAAAGGGTCTATTTCCGGTTAAGGATATAAGCGGCCTCTACTGGAACAGGGCGGAGGAGTCCGTTCCGGGGGTGGCTATGACCGTGGTCCTGGAGGGAACCCAGCCTCTGGTGGCGGAGATTCAGTCTCTGGCGGCAGCCACGGCGTTTCCATATCCCAAGCGGACGGGCAGGGGGATAGACCTTAATAAAATTCAGCTGTTTACTGCCGTACTTGAGCGAAGGTGCGGAGTGGGCTGCGGCCTCTTTGACATTTACGTTAACGTGGCCGGGGGCCTTGCCGTAAGGGAGCCCGGCGCCGATCTGGCCCTGTGCGCCGCACTGGCCTCTGCCGTAAGGGATACGGCGCTGCCGGAGAAGTGTGCATTTTTCGGCGAGGTGGGCCTGGCAGGCGAAATAAGGCCCGTGGTTCGCCTGGCCCGACGCCTTAACGAGGCGGCAAGGCTGGGCTTCACTTCCGCAGTGGTAAGCTCCAGGGAGACTATAGCAGAAAAAGAGAGTCCCCTTAGAATAATCAGGGCCGCTACTTTGAAAGACGCCCTTAAGGCGGTGATAAAATGAATAGGACTTTAAAACATTGGGCGGCGGCGATCATAGCGGCCGCGCTGCTGCTTCTCCTTCCGGCGGCCGGCCCGGCCTTCGTCCTTGCGGCCCCTTTGGAGGGCACGGTTGGAATTGCCATGGAAAAATTTGCCGTCGATACCCTTGAGAGGGCGCGGAAGGAGGGGGCCTCCCTAGTTATTTTCAGGCTGGATACCCCCGGAGGTTTGGTCAGCTCCATGAGGGCCATAACCGGCGCCATCCTGGAATCCTCCGTTCCGGTGGCCGTTTGGGTTTCGCCCAGCGGCGCAAGGGCGGCCTCGGCCGGGGCCTTTATTCTGCAGGCCGCCCACGTGGCGGCAATGGCTCCGGGGACCAACGCGGGCGCAGCCCATCCCGTTATGGCCTCCGGAAAGGACGCCCCCGAGGAGGAGATGAAACGAAAAGTAGCCAACGACCTGGCGGCCCAGATGCGGTCCCTCGCCCAGCTAAGGAAGAGGAATATTGAAACGGCGGAGAGAATGGTCACCGAAAGCCTGTCTATTACTTCCGACGAAGCTCTCGCACTGGGAGTGATAGATATGGCCGCCCCGGACATGGAGGCTCTTCTGCTCGGAATCAGGGGAAGAGAGACGGAGGTCGGGGGCAGGACCGTCTTCCTCGACCCGCCTCCCGGTCCGCCTGTTGAAGTATCCATGACAGGGGCGGAGAAAATCCTCCAGTTTGTATCAAGCCCTGATATAGCCTATCTACTGCTGACTGCGGGGGCGCTTGCCATCGTGCTGGAAGTTATGTCCCCCGGAGGTTTTGTCCTCGGCACGGCGGGAGCCGTAATGGTTCTTATGGGGGCCTTCGGGCTCAGGATGCTGCCCTTCAACTGGGCGGGCATAATCCTCTCCGCGGCAGGAATAGCAGTTATAATTCTGGACCTGCTGGTTGGAGGAATCGGCGTTCTGTCCCTTTTCGGCCTGGCTGCCCTTGCTACCGGAGGGCTTATACTCTTTAAGGCTCCCGGAGGTGAGTTGTTGAACGTGTCTGTAGGTTTTATCGCGGGTGTCTCCATCGCCCTGGGATTACTTTTCTTTGCCATCCTCTGGGCTGCGCTCAGGTCCAGGAATAAAAAAGTAACCTCCGGCGCCGAAGGGATGATAGGGATGGAGGCGGAGCTGATGGAGGACCTGGACCCTGCGGGGCTTGTGAGGTGCAGGGGCGAGCTGTGGAGGGCAATAAGGGAGCCCCGGGGCCCGGCTCTAAAGGGCGAGACCGGCGTCGTGACGGGGCTAAAGGGGATGACCCTTGTGATCGGCCCTGCAGAAAAACAGAAAGAGGGGTATGACCCATGATAATTGATGTGGTTGGGCTTATTTTAAGTATTGGCACGTCCTTCGGGTTTATCCTGATCGTCGCCTTTTTCCTTGCGTCGGCGATCAAGGTTGTGCCGGAATACCAGCGAGTGGTGGTTTTCCGGCTTGGAAGGCTCGTGGGCTCCAAGGGCCCCGGGCTGGTCTTCGTGTTTCCCGTGATCGACAGAGTGGTGCGGGTGGACCTGCGGATTCTTACCCTGGACGTGCCCGTTCAGGAGGTTATCACAAAGGACAACGTTCCCATAAAAGTTAACGCTGTGGTCTATTTCCGGGTAATGACGCCCGCCAACTCGGTGGTGGAGGTGGAGAACTACGTCCTTGCCACAAGCCTCCTCTCCCAGACCACCCTTCGTTCGGTGGTGGGCTCAGTGGACCTGGACGAAGTCCTCTCCTCCAGGGAGAAGATCAACGCCGAATTGCAGAAGATCATTGACGAGAGAACCGACCCCTGGGGCATCAAGGTCAGCGCCGTAGAGGTGAAGGAGCTGGAGCTGCCCGACAGCATGAAGCGGGCCATGGCCAAGCAGGCAGAGGCGGAGAGGGAACGGAGGGCGAAGATCATCAACGCGGAAGGAGAGCTACAGGCGGCTCAAAAATTAAGCGAGGCGGCCACGCAGATGGAGCAGTCCCCCATCACCCTGCAGCTCCGGTACCTTCAAACTCTTAGGGAGATCAGCGGAGACAAGAACTCCACCACCATATTCCCCCTGCCCATGGACCTGATAAAGCCCTTTATGGACAAGTATTTTCAAAAAGGCGAAGGGGAAGCAAAAAAATAGGGAGTAGCTTTCCGCCGTTCCCCCGGGATTGGCAGTGCGAAACCGGGCCCGTCGGGATATAATTTTCAGCGGGCGCAATTCTCCGGCGAAGGCGCCATTAGCTTCCGCCGGAGGAAAATAAATTGGTCGGCCGTCATTGTCGGCGGTTTTTATCAAGGAGGAAGGGCTTGTGGCTTACGATTTTCAGACCATCGAAAAAAAATGGCAGCACACCTGGGAGACCGGGGGAACTTTTAACGCGGACGCTGATCCGGGAAGGGAAAAATTCTACTGCCTGGAGATGTTTCCCTACCCCAGCGGCGCCCTCCACATGGGGCACCTGAGGAACTATTCCATAGGCGACATGATGACCCGCTTCCTCTGGAAAAAGGGCCTGAACGTGCTTCACCCCATAGGCTTCGACGCCTTCGGCATGCCGGCGGAGAACGCCGCCATCAAATCCAACACCCCGGCGGCGGAGTGGACCTGGCACAACATTGAGCACATGACGGAGCAGCTTAAGCGCATGGGGTGCAGCTACGACTGGCGCAGGCGTGTGGAGACGTGCAACCCCGACTATTATAAGTGGACCCAGTGGATTTTCCTCCAGTTTTTGAAAAAAGGCCTGGCCTACAGGAAGAATTCTCCCGTCAACTGGTGCGAGAGCTGCGCCACGGTCCTTGCTAACGAGCAGGTAATTAACGACGGCCGGTGCTGGCGGTGCGACACCCCGGTGGTAAAGCGGAACCTGGAGCAGTGGTTCCTGCGCATCACCGACTACGCCCAGGAGCTTCTGGACGACCTGGACAACCTCCCCGGCTGGCCGGAGCGTGTAAAGATTATGCAACGCAACTGGATAGGCCGCTCCGAAGGCGCCAGGCTCTCCTTCAGGGAGACCTCCACGGGGGAGGAGATCGAGACCTATACCACCAGGTTTGACACTATCTTCGGCGTAACCTTCCTTGCCCTGGCCGCCGAGCACCCCTTTGTGGAAAAAATTATGTCCATATCCCCCAAGGCCGACGAGATAGGGGAATTCGTAAAAAGGTGCGCGGCCCAGAGCTCCATCGAGCGCTCCGCGGCGGGAGAGGAGAAAGAGGGCATCTTCACGGGCCTCAGGGCAGTAAACCCCGTTACGGGGGAGGACTTCCCCATACTGATAGCCAACTATGTCCTCATGGACTACGGCACCGGCGCGGTCATGGGAGTCCCCGCCCACGACCAGAGGGACTTCGATTTTGCCCGCAAGTACGGCATTCCCGTGAAGCCCGTTATCAACCCCCCCGACGGGGAGATCCTGGACGGGGAAACCATGACCGAGGCCTTTGAAGGGGACGGCATCACCTGCAACTCCGGCCATTTCGACGGCCTTCCCACCGCCAGGGCCATCCCCGAAATGATTGAATGGGGCGTGGAAAAGGGCCTTTGCGAAAAAGAGATAAACTTCCGGATTAGGGACTGGCTGATCTCACGGCAGAGGTACTGGGGCGCCCCCATACCCATAGTCTACTGTGACGAATGCGGCGCGGTCCCCGTGCCCGAGGAGGAACTTCCGGTGCTCCTGCCCGAATCGGTCAAGCCGTCGGCGGGGGGCGCCTCCCCCCTGGCGTCCGACGAGGAGTGGATAAATGCCCCCTGTCCAAAGTGCGGCCGTCCCGGAAAACGGGAGGCCGACACCATGGACACCTTCATCTGTTCCTCCTGGTACTTCTTCCGCTACTGTTCGCCCCGGAACGATAAAGAGGTCTTCTCCAAAGAGGAGGCGGCCTACTGGATGCCGGTGGACCAGTATATAGGCGGGATTGAACACGCCTGCCTGCACCTGATCTACGCCCGATTTTTCACCAAGTTCTTCGCCGACCTGGGGCTGTCGAAGGCTAGAGAGCCCTTCACCAACCTCCTCACCCAGGGGATGGTAATAAAAGACGGCGCCAAGATGTCCAAGTCCCTCGGCAACGTGGTGGACCCCGACGAGATCATCTCGAAGTACGGCGCCGACACGGCAAGACTCTTCATCCTTTTCGCGGCCCCGCCGGGTAACGACCTGGACTGGTCCGAGCAAGGAGTTGAAGGAGCTCACCGCTTTTTAAACAGGGTGTGGCGGCTTGTGGAAGAAAACCTGGACCTGCTTAAGGATGCGTCCGGCGCGCCCCTCATCCCCATGAAGGATCTTAAGGAGCCCCGCCTCCGGGAGATGAAGAGGAGGATCCACGCCGCCATTGACGCGGTCACCAGGGATATAGACGTGGAGAAACAGTTCAACACGGCAGTGGCCAGATTGATGGAGCTGCTTAACGCCCTGCACCAGTTCAGGCCGGAAACACCGGAGGAGAAGGTCCTGTTCAGAGAGGGCGCGGACGCGCTTCTTGCGTGCCTTAACCCCTTCTGCCCCCATGTCACCGAGGAGCTCTGGGAGCTGAGCGGCCACGGGGAACCCCTGGCTATGCTGCCCTGGCCGGAGGCAGAGGAAGAAGCCCTAAAGGCCGACACTGTAACGGTGGTTATTCAGATAAACGGCAAGGTCAGGGAGAGGGCGGATTTTCCCGCCGGGCTGGCCGGGGATGAACTTAAGCAAAGGGCCCTTGAACTTCCCGGAGTGGCCAGAAGGCTTGAGGGGATGGAGATTGTTAAAATTATCGCCGTGCCCGACCGTCTGGTCAACGTGGTGGTGAAGGGCTAAATGCCCCGGCTCAAGGCCCTTGCGGCATCGGGTCCGTCGGGCCGCCAGTTTTTAAGGGAGACCCTTCAGGAGCTGGAGAAAAAAGGGTACCTTCGTTCCGGCGCCGCCGGGGAGGACGACTGGAGTTCCCTGATATCCGCCGCCGGGACCGGGGGACTGTTTGATGAAAAGAGGGTAACAGTGGTGGAAGGGGCCGAGAAACTTGGCCCCTTTCCCGACTCCCTTGACGCCCTCCTGGACGGCGAGGACGGGGGTAACATTCTTCTGCTGGTATATGAAACTTCCCCGGCAAAAATATTTAAACCCGAGATCAGAAAAAAGGTAGATTTCCTAAAACCCGAGACCCTGTCAGTCCCTCCATGGAAGAGGAAGGAGTGGGTCTCTTCCCTGGCGCGCAGAATGGGCGCCTCCATTGCGGGTGATGCAGCGGCAATCCTGGGGGAGATGATCGACGACTCCGGCGAGCTTCGTTCGGAGCTTGAGAAGCTGGCTCAGTATGCCGACGGAGAGCCTATAACTGAAGAGATGGTCAGGCAGCTCTCCTTTGACGAGGGCGCCGGAAGGATGCTCGCCTTTCTAGACGGCTTCTGCCTGGGGAGATTCGGGGAGGTCATCGAACGCCTTGACGGCATGAAGAAGGAAGAGAGCGTCCTTCCCGCAGTAACAGCCCTCTACAACCGGATCAGGCCCGCCCTATACCTGAGCCTGTTTCCGAATAAAGGAGGGGACTGGGTAGGCCTGGTGCTCCAGATAAAGGATTACCCCTTAAGAATGTCCAGGGAGGCCCTCCGGCGGTACCCGGCAAAGGCCCTGACGGAGCTGTCCCTGGGGCTTTTGGCTCTGTCGTGGAAAGAAAAAACGGCCCTGGCCGAAGGATGGCTTGGCTTTGAGGCATTGGTTGCCCGGTGCATGGGGCGCAGCGGCGAAAAATAAAAAAGCCGAGGGGACGAGGGTCCGCTCAGCTGTAAAAGTCTGCTTCCGCTATGGCAACAGTGATTAATCGGGCTGACCGTGAAGGGTCTTTACCCTGTTCGTGATCATGGATTTTCTGCGCGAAGCTGTATTACCGTGCATAACGCCCTTAACCACGGCCTTGTCGATGACGCTCTGGGCGATAGCCAGCCTTTCCTCGGCAAGGGGCGCGTCGTTGTTTTCGACGGCTTCCAGAACTTTCTTAACGGCGTTTTTGCACCGCGTCTTCCAAAAGCGGTTGTAGAGCCTGCTTTTCTCGCTCGTCCTCATTCTTTTCATTGCGGACTTCTTATTGGGCATGAACCTCACCTCCTCCCGCCGAAACCACGACATTCTAGCATGATTTCTGTTATATTAGCAAGGCATGAAAAGCAAATTCCCGCAAAAAATGAAAGAGAGAAGAAGAAAACATGGTATTACCGTCCATGGATGAGTACTTCGGCCCGGAGGGAAAGCTGGCGGGTCATTTCGCATCCTTTGAATACAGAAAACCCCAGGCCGACCTTGCGGAGGAGGTGCGCAAAACCCTCCTGGGCGGCGACGGCGGGATTTTAGCGGCAGAAGCCCCTCCGGGCGTGGGTAAGACCTTCGCCCTCCTTGTTCCCGCCATGCTGTCGGCAGCGGAAACGGGGAGGAAAATCCTGTTTTTAACGGCGGGGATCACACTGCAGGAGCAGCTCATTCATAAGGACCTGCCGGCCCTTAACAAAATTCTCGGCCTCTCCCTCCCCTTCGGACTGATAAAGGGCAAGGGCAACTACGTCTGCCTGGTCCGGGCGGCGGAGACCCTGGGCGAGAGAGGCGTTGCCGAAGGCTATCTCTCCTACGAGGACGGCGGGGCCGCTTCGGAACTTATTGCCGAATGGCTGGAGACCACCGAAACCGGCGACCTGTCCGAGCTGCCCCTTGCCCCCGATTCGCCGGCAGTAGCCCGGATCGCGGCATCTTCCAGAAGCTGCATGGGGTTCAGGTGCCCCTTCAGGGAGAGATGCTTCCACAGGAAAGTCCTCCAGGACGCCAGGGACTGGTCCGTGGTGGTGGCAAACTACCACCTCTATTTTTCCTATCTTTTGGCGGCGGACCAGCCCTTCCCTGCCCAGTGCGATATCCTCATCTGTGACGAAGCCCACAGGATTGCTGAAGCGGCCAGGTCGTCCATGTCCGTAGCCGTATCCGCCGACGACTTCGCCAGGCTGATGCGAAGCCGGGTAGTCGCCGAAGGCGCCCGCATTCTTGACGGGGGCGGGGACGCGGGAAGAACTGCCTCCCTGGCGGGGGAAATAAGGCTTGCCGCCGCGCAATTTTTCGAGACGCTGGATCTTAAGGCCCCGGGTAAGAAGGTCCCCTTCACCGGCCCCGATGAAGAACTCAGAAATCTACAGGCGGACGTTTCGGGTAAAATTTTGGACCTGATTCGGATCTTCGAACCCCTCACCGCCGATCAGGCCGAGCCCTCCCCCCTCCAACCGGCGGCCATCCTCTGGGCGGAGGAGTTAAAGCGGGCCCGCCACGCCCTCCAGTGGTGTTCCGAAGTGGCCCGGTACCCCTCCTGGGCCTACTGGAAGGAGAATTCGTCCCTCCTCAGCGCCCCCGCCGCCCCCTTCCCGGAGCTGGCGGAGAGGTTTTTTGAAGGGGACCCAGCATTCGTATTTTTTATCTCCGCCACCCTTACCGTGGGAAAAAGATGGGACTACTGGATGGAGGAGACAGGTTTTGAACCGGACCGTTTTTTCATATGCGAATCTCCTTTCAACCTGGCCGAACAGATGGAGATTTTGGTGGTGGACACGGGCCTGGACGTTATGAATCCTTCTTACGACGAAACCCTTTGCGCTGTCATCGAAAAACTGGTGGAGGGCAACGGCGGCGCCACTCTTGCGCTGCTGAGCTCCAGGCGGCTGCTCGGCAAAGTTTCGGCGCGGATGAAGAGCCGGGAGAGGGCTTACCCCGTTCTTGTGCAGGGAGAGCTTCCCCGCTCGGAGCTAATAAGGCAGTTCAGGGAGAAGGACGACTCGGTACTTTTAGGGATGGCGTCTTTCAGGGAAGGGGTGGACATACCGGGAGAAGGGCTTACCCAGGTAATAATCGACCGGATCCCCTTCGCCCACCCTGCGGACCCTGTTGTAATGGCCAGAAACGCCCTACTGGGGAGGGAAGCCTTCCGGAGGACGGCCCTTCCGGAGGCAAAAATTCTGCTGAAACAGGCGGCGGGCAGGCTTATCCGCTCCCGGGAGGACAGGGGCCGGGTTGCCATAATCGACGGCAGGGTGCTTCAGAGGAAAGACTGGAACATCCCGGGGGCCCTTCCCGAGGTAAAATACCGCCGTCTCGTAGTCTCTTCCAAAATAGCGGGGAAATCTGTTGCTCCCGCCTAAACGGTGTGATATAGTATCAAGGTTGAAAAATAAGCCCTTCCGCAGGGCTTGTGTCCTTTATTGTCATTGGGAGGTGTCACCTTGAAGCAGACGTTTCAACCCCACAGAAGACCAAGAAAAAGAAAGATGGGCTTCCTGGCCCGGTCCAGGACTCCGTCTGGTCGTCGTATCCTACGGAACCGCAGGAGAAAGGGCCGTTCGCGGCTTGCCGTTTAGTCGTTGAGATTTCCCTTACCGCGGTCTTCGCGCCTTCAACGAGGGTGGGAGTATGACCTTGTCTTCCGCACCGGCAACCGACTGAATGGCGAGCTGGTGCGGTTGTTGTTTGTGGAGGCGCCCGACGGCAGGACCAGGATTGGTTTTGCCGTCGGAAAGCGGCAGGGGAAATCTCACGAGAGAAACAGGGGACGCAGAATTCTTAAGGAAGGCTTCCGCCGTATGAGGCCCTGGATCAGGGAGGGCCTGTGGATAGTTGCGGCCCTGAAGAGACAGGGTATGACTGCGGGCGCCAGGGAGATTTATTTTGATATCGCCGGGCTTTTAAAAGGCCGGGGCATGTTGAGTGAAGAATGGCCGGGTCCGGACTGGAACATTACGGAAAAAAATTGAAATACCGCTCGGCGAGCATCCCCTCGCGGGTCGGAATCAGCCTGATCAGGGGCTACCAGGCGTTTATCTCCCCTCTCCTGGGGCATAACTGCCGCTTTTACCCATCCTGCTCCCAGTACGCCGTCGAGGCCCTGGCGGAGTATGGTTTTTTTAAGGGAATATTCATGGCAACAGTGCGTATTTGCAAGTGCGCCCCGTGGCATCCGGGCGGGTACGACCCCGTGCCTCCCCGGAGGCCGGACGGCGGGGCTTAAAATTTCCGAGGACGGTGATCTATAGTGGGTGCAATTTGGAAAATGGGCGGAGACCTCATGATGAGGCTGATGGAGATTGTCCACGGCTTCACTGGATCGTGGGGGCTGGCAATAATTACGCTTACGCTTATCGTCAGGCTGATGCTGCACCCCCTGACGAAAAAGCAGATGTCGAGCATGCAGAAAATGCAGAAACTCCAGCCCCGCATCAAAATGCTGCAGGAGAAGTACAAGGACGACAAGGAAACCCTCAACAGGGAGATGATGGCCCTGTACAGGGAGAATAAGGTTAACCCGGCGGCGGGCTGTTTCCCTCTTCTGGTTCAGCTCCCCGTTTTTATCCTGCTGTACAGGGTTCTGACCCAGTACGACTTTTCAGGAGTATCCTTCCTCGGGATTCAACTGGACGGCTCGGTTTTATCCACCGTGGCCCAGGCCGTCGGGCTTGTGATTGAAAAAGAGCAGCTGGGCATAATGGCGGTGGGATACGCCGTCATGGCAAACCCGGCGGGCTTAATGAATATAGGAGTCTACCTTGCCAACTCCCTGCTGCTGGCCGGAATAGGCTTCCTGACCTGGTACCAGCAGCAGCTCTCTTCCACCGGCAATCCCCAGATGGCCATGATGAACTGGTTCATGCCCCTTTTCCTTACCTTTATCTGTCTTAGCCTGCCCGGGGGAGTGCTTCTTTACTGGGGCGTTTCTTCCCTCCTCGGAGTAATACAGCAGATTGTAATGTCCAAAAAAACAGCGGCTGAAATGAAAAATAAACCTACCCTTTTCAAGGACAAGCCTTCGAAGAGCGGCGAATAAAACTTACCGCCCTCTTTCCTGAAAGGAGGATTGCTGTGAACGACAGCGAAGTTCTGGTACTGGAGGCTTCTTCAGTGGAAGAAGCGCGCAGATCGGCGGCTGAAAAATGGGGAGTACAGCCCGATGAAGTGGCCGTGAAAGTAATTGAAGAAGAGAAGAGTTTCTTCGGCCTTCTTGGCAGAAAGCTGAGAGTTGAGATAAGGCCGTCGGCGCCGCTGCCCCTGCTGCGGGGGAGGGTGATGGCAGGCCGGATGCTGGACGCTATGAACCTGCACATTAACCTTGAGCTGAGGGATGATTCCACTATCAACCTTACCGGCCAGGATGCCGGCATTATCATCGGAAGATACGGCGAAACCCTGAAATCCATGGAATTTCTCCTAAACCTGATGGCGAGGGGAGTGGACGAAGGGGGCAGGATCTTCCTCGACAGCGACGGCTACAGGGAGAGACGGGAGCTTAGCCTGCAGAGGCTGGCCCTGGCTGCGGCAAGCAAAACCGTGAAGCGGGGCAGGCCTACCTACCTTGAGCCCATGACAAGCTGGGAGCGCAGAGTAATCCACATGGCGCTCAAGGATGACAGTTCAGTGGAGACAAAATCCGTGGGCGAGACCCCGTCCCGGAAAGTGGTGGTTTGGCCGGCAAAACGTCCGGGCCGAAGGCGCGACTGAAAGTGCGCCCCATCCTGATTGAATTTGCGGGAATTAAGGTCCACAGCTACTATGCGCTGTGGACCTTCGCTTTATGCCTGGCCGTTGTGCTAACCAGAAAGAGGATGACAGACTTTTATATGGTCCCGGACGATGACGCCCGGTTTATAGTTGCGGCCGCCTTCCTCGGGATGTTTCTCGGAGCCAGGGCGGGGTTCGCCCTTGAACACTGGCGGGTCTACCTGGAGGAACCCTGGCGGCTTTTAAGATTTTGGGAGGGCGGTCTCTCTGCCGTTCCTGCCTTCCTGGGCGCGGGTGCGGCGGGGATAATCGCCTCCCTGAGCCGCAAAGTCCCGGTCTGGATTACCGCTGAAAGCGCTGCCGTCCCGGCGGCAATTACCGTGGCCCTGGGCCGGTGGGGCTGCTTTTTAAACGGATGCTGCTTCGGGACCGTGACAGAGGCCCCCTGGGGAGTCGTCTTTCCCGGGGACCCGGAGGCTATTATCCGCCACCCCGTTCAGCTCTACTACTCCTTCGGCGCCCTTTTAATTGCCGCCGTGCTCCTGGCCGTCGAGAGAAGGCGTTCTTCGGGAGGGGCCTTTCTCTGGCCCCTGTTTATGGTTTTCTACTCCATCTTAAGGCTCGTCGCCGACCCCTTCAGGGCTGAATTCCGGAGTCCGGGCTTAATCGCAGTAAGAATAACGCTGTTTGCCGTCCTGGCCGCCGGTATCTTATGGCTGTTTCTGCCGCGTTTCTTCGGGATTAAGCGAAGAAAATGCCGAAACGGGGATACGTAAAAAAAACGATGTATTTATCAGGTTCCATACTAGAATAGTATAAAACGATTTCGGGGGTGAACCACAATGAAAGCATCAGATAAAGGATTCACGGTTTTTAACATGAGGCGCATAATTTTAGCCGCAGCGTTGGTATTGGCGGTTCTTGCCGCAGGAGTTCCGGCTATGGCCCAGGATCCCTTCTCGGGGAACCCGGTGGCAAAGATTGCAAAAGAGCTCTCTCCGGCAGTGGTAAATATCGACGTGGAGGCCATGGTTACCCGGTCCGTCCACCCTTTTGCGGACGACCCCTTCTTCCGGCAGTTCTTCGGGGATGAATTCAAAAAATTCTCCCGGTCCGTCCCCATGAAGGGCAGAGGTTCGGGCTTCCTGGTGTCCCGGGAGGGAAGAATTCTTACCAATAACCATGTGGTTGAGGGCGCCGACAAGATCTCGGTGACCATGTCCGACGGTGAAGTATACGAAGCGAGCGTCCTTGGCAAGGACCCCACCTTCGACCTTGCGGTACTTAAAATAGACGGCAAGGGGAAAGAATTCCCCATCATCGAGCTGGGTGACTCCGATAAAACGGAAGTAGGCGAGTGGGTGGTGGCCATCGGGAACCCCCTGGGCCTTGAACACTCGGTCACGGTGGGAGTAGTATCGGCGAAAAACCGCAGCATCCATGCCGCCAACGTCAATTTCGACGGGTTTCTCCAGACCGACGCGGCAATTAACCCCGGCAACAGCGGCGGCCCCCTGATCGACCTCAGCGGCAGGGTAGTCGGCATAAATACGGCCATTATCCCCTACGCTCAGGGTATTGGTTTCGCAATCCCCGTCAACATGGCAAAGCAGGTTATGGACGATCTTGTGAAGTACGGCAGCGTAAAGCGGGGATGGCTTGGAGTCTACATTCAGTCCCTTACAAAGGAGTTTGCCGAGGCCTACGGGATAAAGGAGGATCACGGCGCTGTAATCAGCGACGTGCTGGCCGATTCTCCCGCTGAAGAAGCCGGCCTTAAGAGGGGCGACGTTGTACTCACCATAAACGGAGAAAAAGTCAAGGACCATCAGCAGCTGGTAAACAAGATAAGGCAGCGCATGAGCGGGGAAAAAGTCTCCATCGGCATCGTGCGCCAGGGGAAGCTTAGCGCCCTTTCAGTAACCCTGGGGGAAATTCCCGGAAACGAGGGGGAGGCCATATCCTCAGGCTCGGCAGGGGCAAAAATGCTTAAATCCATCGGCATAGAGGCGGCGCCCGTCACTGAAGAAGCCCGGAAAAAGTTGGGCCTTAAGGAAAAAGAGGGGCTGGCCGTCTCCGCAGTGGAGGAAGGCTCAGTGGCAGCCCGGGGAGGCATCCGGGAAGGGGACGTTCTTCTTGAGCTGAACGGAGTGCGCCTGAAGAACGCATCCGACCTTGACAAGGCCGCGTCCTCCGGCAGGGCCTCCGCTGTTCTCCTGGTATGGAGGGACGGAAGGACTTTCTTCGTATCGGTAAGAGCCGGAAAGTAGAAGTAAAAAAGGACCCCGCTGACATTCAGGCGGGGTCCCTTTTTTATTCGTATCCGGGGCAGACGGCTTTATAGCCCACCCCTCTGACGGTAACAATTAAAGAGTCGTACCCGAAGGGCCTCAGCTTGTCCCTTATGTACTTGACGTGGACGTCCACCACGTTGCTGGAGCCGTCGTACTCCTTCCGCCACAGGATGTTAACTATTTTTTCCCTGGTAAAAACCTGGTTTTCATTTCTTACCAGCAGCTCCAGAATATCAAACTCCCTGCGCCTTAGCTCAATTACCTTTCCGCCTGCCCTGCACTCCCTGGCCGCCGGATCAAGCTCTATGCAGCCGCATTTCAGGAGGGCGCCCGGGTTCTCCGCAGTCCTTCGCAAAAGCGATCTTACTCTTGCCGCCAGCTCTCTGAAGTCGAAGGGCTTGACCAGGTAATCGTCAGCCCCTGCGTCAAACCCTCTCAGTTTGTCCTCGACCCCGTCCAGCTCCGAGATAATTATAACCGGCGTTCCGTTGCCCTTTGACCGTATTTCGTCCAGCGCCTGAAAACCGTCCATCCCCGGCAGACTGTCGCCCAAAATCAGACAGCCGAAGGGCCGGCTGGAGATCTTTTCAAGCCCCTCTTCTCCGGAGAAGGCGCTGTCCACTGAAAAACCGTTTTCGGCGAAACCCTCCGAGAGAATCTGCACAAGATCTTTGTCGTCATCAATGATTAAAAGCGGCCCCATGCTTCTCCCCCTCAAATTGAATCGAAAACATTGTACTCATTCAGCTGTTGAGATTAAATCACACATATATTTAAAAGTCGAGTATAAAATGTAAGTGCGGGAACCCCGGACAGGGTTTTAACCCCGATTTTTTATTTTTGGGGAATATTTGCTTTCCTCCCCGGTAAATGGTAGTATTTCTCCGACCCAAACTCGGTTGGAGGCGAAAATCCCTTTCTGGGTTTCGGGATTCTGGTCAAGAGGTGACGAACATGCTGGAAAAGGAAAAGAAACAGGAAATAATCGGGGAATACCGCACCCACGGGGCGGACACAGGCTCGCCGGAGGTCCAGGTGGCCATGCTGACCCAGCGCATCAGGGACCTTACCGAACACCTGAAGGTTCATACCAAGGACTTCCACTCCCGCAGGGGCCTGTTGAAGATGGTGGGAACCAGAAGAAAGCTTCTCAGGTATCTGAGGGACAAAGACTTTAACAGGTACAGAGCTCTCATCGAGCGGCTCGGCCTGAGGCGTTGACGGGGAAAACCGGCCTTTCCGCGGGGACTGCTGTCCCCGCTTTTTTTTTGCCAATCGGAGCCGTTAATATGGTATTCTTACTCCGCATATATAAAAGAGGAATGACATCTGAGGAGGAAAATTGAATGGAAAAAGTTTTTTCGGTTGAAATTGGCGGCAGACCCCTGCAATTTGCAGTGGGCAAGGTCGCCAAACAGGCAAACGGCGCGGTCGTGGCAAGTCACGGCGAGACCGTCATACTCGCCACGGCGTGCGTAACCGACAAGCCGAGAACGGGTATTGACTTCTTCCCGCTCCTTGTGGACTTCGAGGAGAGGTTTTATTCTGCGGGAAAGATCCCCGGCGGCTTCATAAAACGGGAGGGACGGCCCTCGGAGACGGCGGTTTTAAGCGGACGGATGGTGGACCGCTCAATCCGCTCCCTTTTCGACGAGACCATGCGGCACGACGTCCACGTGGTAGCCACCGTACTGGCGGTGGACCAGGTCAACCCCCCGAGCGTCCTGGCCATAAACGGCGCTTCTGCCGCCCTGTCCATATCGGACATTCCCTGGGAGGGCCCCGTGGGCGCAGTCAGAATGGGGCTTGTGGACGGACAACTGGTAGTTAATCCCACGGAAGAACAGATGTTAGACTCCGACCTCGACCTCCTGGTGGCGGGGCATATGGACGGCGTGACCATGGTGGAGTGCGGCGCCAAAGAAGTCTCGGAGGAGACTCTGGCCGACGCTCTGGACATGGCCCAGGGGGAGATAAAAAAGATCGTCGGGCTGTTTAACGAAATGAGGGCGGAAGTAGGCAGGGAGAAACTTGTCTTCCCCTCCGCGCCCCGGTATCCCGACATCGACGGATGGATTGAAGCGAACCTCGGCGAGGATATAAAGGACGCCGTAAAAACCCATGAAAAAACGGCCCGGGGAAATAAGCTCTCCGAGGCCCGGAACAGAGCCCAGGAACACTTTGCCCAGCAGTACCCCGACAGCGGCGACTACATTGCCGCCTTAATCGACGAAATGGTAAAAAAGACCATGCGCTCCCTCATAACCGACGACAGAATCCGGGTGGACGGCAGAGCCATGGACGAACTCAGGAAGGTTACCTGCGAGACGGGAATCCTGCCCAGGGTCCACGGCTCGGCCCTCTTCACCAGGGGGGAGACCCAGGCCCTGGTAGTAACCACCCTGGGGATGATGGGCATCGACGACCAGATTCTTGACGGCCTCAAGGAGGACGAGCCCGCCAAGAGGTTCATCCTTCACTATAACTTCCCCCCCTACTCGGTGGGAGAGGTTAGGCCCATGAGAGGTCCCGGCCGCAGGGAGATAGGCCACGGCGCCTTGGCCGAACGGGCGCTTAGGAACCTCATCCCCGGCGAGGAGGAGTTCCCCTACGTAATGAGGGTGGTCTCTGACATCCTGGAGTCCAACGGATCCAGCTCCCAGGCCTCCATATGCGGCGGCAGCCTTGCCCTCATGAACGCCGGGGTACCCATGAAAAAGCACGTGGCCGGGGTCGCCATGGGGCTCATCAAAGAAGGGGACAAAATCGCAATCCTCACCGACATCCAGGGGCTGGAGGATCACTTTGGCGACATGGACTTCAAGGTTGCGGGCACAAGGGACGGCGTTACCGCCCTCCAGATGGACAACAAGGCGGGAGGTATCACCAGGGCCATTCTCGAAGAGGCTCTTAACCAGGCGCTGGCGGCCCGCATGGCAATCCTGGACAAGATGGAGGAGGTAATCCCGGCGCCGGCCCAGCTCTCTCCCAACGCCCCCAGGATCTACATGACCACAATAGACCCGGAAAAGATCAGGGACGTCATTGGACCCGGCGGCAAGGTAATCCGCGGCATCACCCAGAAGACCGGCGTAAAAATCAACGTGGAGGATAACGGCGAAATCTACATCGGCGGGTCGTCCCAGGAGAAGGTGGACGAGGCCATGTCCATTATCAGGGGGCTCACCAAGGACCTGGAGGAGGGCGAAGTCTACTACGGCACGGTCACCAGGCTCATGTCCTTCGGCGTGTTTATCGAGTGCCTGCCCGGCAAGGAGGGGCTGCTTCACGTGAGCGAGGTCAGTACCTACAGGATTCCCAAAGTGGAGGACGTATTCAAGGTGGGCGACAGGGTTCTGGTCATGGTCAAGGAGATCGACGACATGAACAGGGTAAACCTTACCAGGCGCCGCATTCTTGAAAACGAGTCCCGCATTGCTGAAGAAGGCCTGTCTGACGAGCTGCCCGCCGAGCAGGAGAGGGAGAAGGCCATCGCCGAACTGGCAGCCGCAGCCAGGGCAAATCCATCCCCAGAAAGGGACAGGCACTCCCACGGCGGAGGCAGACCGGACAGGGGCGACCGGGGCGACAGAAGAGGCGGTCCCCGCCGCCACCCCGGGGGAAGGGATTAGTTTACTGTAATGGGAGTAAGGGTCAAGATAGTCAGGGAGGGGAGGGCCAAAGAGCTGCCTCTCCCTGAATATGCCACCCCCCGCTCCTCCGGCGCGGACCTGCGGGCGTCAGAGGACCTGGTGCTGCTGCCGGGGGAGTGGGTTGCCGTTCCCACGGGGCTGCGGATTGAACTTCCCGAAGGGTACGAAGGCCAGGTGAGGCCCAGGAGCGGCCTTGCCGCCAGGCATGGCGTCACCGTGCTTAACGCTCCCGGCACAATCGATTCTGACTACAGGGGCGAAATCCGGGTGCTCCTTGTCAACCTGGGGAGGGAACCCTTTTCCATTGCCGCCGGCGATAGAATAGCCCAGTTGGTCCTTGCCCCCGTTTCAAAAATTTCATGGAGCGAGGAGGCCCTGGCGGAAACCGCCCGGGGCGAAGGGGGATTCGGAAGCACCGGCAGGAGTTGACAGAAACCGGCTTTAGGAGTATAAAATTTAAAGTTTGATACTCGCGATGAAGGGAAGAGTAGAAGGATAAACTTCGCCCCAGAGAGGGAGGCCACCGACTGAAAGTCTCCTGCGGAGCCCTGTTGAAGACCGTCCCTGAGCGGGCGCTGAAAAGGCCTGAGGCACAAGGCGCCGGGGTCCGCCCCTTACAGCGGGCAGAGGGCCCTCCCCCCGGGGAGGGAATTGGAGTGGAACCACGGCATGACCGCGCCGTCTCCTTATGGAGGCTGCGCGGCTTTTTTATTTTGCGGGAGGGAGCGCCATGTACGAGCTTAAAGAACCGGGCGGCAAGAGTGTGCGGCTGGAAGAAGGAACTGCGGGGGAGGCCCTGAAAAAACTGGGCGCCGGTAAGGGTGCGATAGCGGCAATACTTAACGGAAGGGCGGTAGACCTGTTCCACCCCCTTAACGAGGACGGGGAGATTGCCCCCATTACTGCCGGCTCGGAGGAAGGCCTTGACATCCTCAGACACTCCGCCGCCCACCTTATGGCCCAGGCGGTGGAGGAACTCTACCCCGGAACAAGGTACGGAGTCGGGCCGTCCATTAAGGACGGGTTCTACTACGATATGGAGATACCCGGAGGCATTACCGAGGAGGACCTACCTAAAATTGAAAAAGAGATGCGCAGGCTGGCCAAGAGGTCCATCCCCGTGGAGCGGCGGGAGATGACGAAAGACGACGCCATTGCCTACTTCAGGGAGGTAAAGAACGACCCCTTCAAGGTAGAAATAATTTCAGAGCTTGAGGAGGACAAGGTCTCCCTCTACTTCCAGGGGAACTACGCGGACCTCTGCAGAGGCCCTCACGTCCCGGATACATCCTGGATAAAACACTTCCGTCTGCTCTCCGTGGCGGGAGCCTACTGGCGGGGGGACGAGAAAAACGTAATGCTCACCAGGGTCTACGGTACCGCCTTCGCCGACGAAGAGGCCCTGGAAGCCTATATCCGCAGGATGGAGGAGGCCAGGAGCCGGGACCACCGCCGCCTCGGCAGGGAGCTGGACCTCTTCAGCCTCCAGCCGGAGGGGCCGGGTTTTCCCTTCTTCCACCCGAAGGGAATGGTCATCATGAACCAGCTAACGGATTTCTGGAGGAAAGAGCATGTTAAAAGGGGCTACAGTGAAATTCGCACTCCCTTAATCCTTAACAGGGACCTGTGGATCAGGTCGGGCCACTGGGACCACTACCGGGAGAACATGTATTTCACTGAAATAGACGAGAACCCCTTTGCAATAAAACCCATGAACTGCCCCGGGGGAATGCTGGTCTACAAGTCCCAGATCCGCAGCTACAGAGACCTGCCCCTGCGTATGGCGGAGCTTGGGATGGTGCACAGGCACGAAAGAAGCGGCGTCCTCCACGGCCTGATGAGGGTCCGGTGCTTCACCCAGGACGACGCCCACCTCTACTGCCGCCCTGACCAGGTGAAGGACGAAATAATAGGGATAATGGACCTGTGCGACTTCATATACAGAGAGGTCTTCGGCTTCAAATACTCCATAGAGCTTTCCACGAGGCCTGAAAACTCCATGGGCTCCGAGGAGCAGTGGGGAATAGCGGAGAGAGCCCTTAAAGAGGCCCTGGACGAAAGAGGCGCCGAGTACAGGCTTAACCCCGGGGACGGCGCTTTTTACGGCCCCAAGATAGACTTTCACCTGGAGGACTGCATCGGCAGAACCTGGCAGTGCGGCACCATACAGCTGGACTTCCAGATGCCCGAGAAGTTCGACCTCACTTACATCGGCGCCGACGGAAAGGAACACAGACCCGTAATGCTTCATAGAACGGTCCTGGGCAGCCTGGAGAGATTCTTCGGCATACTTATTGAAAACTTTGCCGGCGCTTTCCCCTACTGGATAGCCCCCGTCCAGGCCCGTATACTCCCCGTAGCCGGCGATTTCACAGAATACGCCCGCAAAGTGGCCGACGAGCTGCGCGCCGAAGGAATCAGGGTTGAAGTGGACGAGCGGGATGAAAAACTGGGCAAAAAAATCAGGGACGCCCAGACTCAAAAAATCCCCTACATGGCAGTGGTCGGAGAGAAGGAAAGGGAGTCCGGAGGCGTTGCCCCCAGGGAGAGAGCCAGGGGAGACCTGGGCGCCATGTCCATGGCCCGGTTCAAGGAAGTTCTGGCGGAGGAGTTTAGCCCCTTTTAGGTTGTAAAATCCTGCCGGGGCATCGGCTCGTTTAAGTTTGCAATTTCCCCCGGCCCGTGATATAGTATTTCTGCTTAAGAAAAGAGTTAAGCAGGGGGGCCGCCCTCTCACCGGACGGTGCAGCATGCTTTCCGGTTATGGAGATACTCCAGGTGCATACCCGGGGGTCGGTGGCTTCACCGGCCCCCTTTTTAATATTTCCGGAGGTGAAAGGCTATAGTAAGAAAAGAAGACGGAGATCCCAGGGTTAACCAGGAAATTACTGCCCGGGAAGTGCTGCTCATCGATGATAACGGCGTAAAAGTAGGCGTGGTGCCCACCGAGGAGGCGCTCAGAATGGCGGAGGAAAAACAGCTCGACGTTGTCGAGGTGGCTCCCCAGGCAAAGCCTCCCGTGTGCAGAATCCTGGACTACGGAAAATATCGCTATCAGCTTCAGAAAAAGGACAAGGACGCCAGGAAAAAGCAAAAAGTCCAAACCCTCAAAGAAATGAAAATGAGGCCTAAGATCGATGAACACGACTATAACTTTAAAGTCCGGGCAGTAAAGGAATTTCTGGAAGACGGCCACAGGGTTAAGGTTTCCGTATTCTTCAGGGGGAGGGAGATGGCCTTCCTCGGCAAAGGAGAGGAAGTGCTGGCCCGGGTTATAAAGGACTGCGAAGGCCTTGGAAAAAGCGAGGGCAACCCTCGCATGGAGGGAAGGTACATGAGGATCATGCTCACCCCTCTTCCCCAGGCTCAGAATAAAAACGCCCCCAAGCCCGAGAAAAACTCCGGCGCCAGGGCGGCTGAAAACAAAAACGGAAGCAAGCAGAAAGAGGCGGAGAAGGTCCCGGCGGCAAACGCCGAGAGTTAGCTTCGCAAGGCTACGGCAACGACGTTTTTTCGCCTGCCGCAGAACTGAGGCGGCGGGCTTTAATATTGACCCAGTTACCACGGAAGGAGGAACGCGACATGCCCAAGTTGAAATCCCATTCAGGGGCCAAGAAAAGATTTTCCGCTACAGGATCGGGGAAGCTCTCCTACAGGAAGGCCGGTAGAAGCCACCTGCTTACCCACAAAAGCCCCTCCCGGCTCAGAAAGCTGCGCAAGAGCGGATATGTGGACGACGCCCACATGAAGGATATGAAAAGGCTGCTTCCTTACAGCTAAAAACCGCCGCCGCAGCGGCTTAATATCATGAAAGAGGTGACATGCGATGCCCCGCGTTAAAGGTGGTAGCGCTAGCGATAGAAAAAGAAAAAAGTTGTTTTCAATCACCAAGGGATACTGGGGACGGAAGAAAAACGTCTACAGAAGGGCCAGGGAGGCCTATCTCCACTCTCTGTCCAGAGCTTACGCCGACAGAAAGAGGAAAAAGAGGGACTTCAGGCGCCTCTGGATCACCAGGATCAACGCCGCCTCCAGGGCCCAGGGGCTCTCTTACAGCGTCCTGATGAACGGCCTCAAAAAGGCGGGTATCACTATCAACCGCAAGATGCTCTCCGAACTGGCAATCAACGATATGAACGCCTTTGTGAAACTTGCCGAGGCCGCCCGGACCGCCCTGGGGAAGTAGATAGGGCCGGAACGGAAAACGCAGGGATTGAAGCCTGTCTTCAATCCTGTGCCTGAAGCGCCGTACCCGGGGTTTTCGCCGCCTGACGCGGCGAGGACCCCGTTTTTTAACTTTTACGGGGGAAAATTTAGTTTCAATACAACTCCTGAGAAGACGTATTATAATTAACATCCGGGGCCGTTTTGAAACCGCTCGGCCGCCCGAAAGTATAAATGAGAAAATCAAGGAGGAAAATGGCTGATGACATCGATCACCGGCGATCTTCAGAGAATAAAAGACGATTTCTCCGAACAACTGCGGGGCGCGGACTCATCGGAGGAGCTTCAGACTGTCAAGGTAGCTTTTTTAGGAAAAAAGAGCGCCCTTACCTCCCTCTTAAAAAGGCTGGGATCCCTTCCCGCCGATGAACGTCCCGCCGCAGGCGAGGCGGTGAACTCCCTGCGGGATTCCATAGAGGCGGCCATCCTTGAAAAAAAAGCGGCCATAGAAGAGGAAGAGTCAGCTGCCGACGAGCTTAAAAACCTTGTGGACGTCACCCTGCCGGCGCGGGGCCGGGGCTGGGGGGGCATTCACCCCGTGGCCCAGCTCACCCAGGACGTGGTGGAAATTCTGGCGGGAATAGGTTTTTCAGTGGCGCTCGGCCCGGAGATAGAGGACGACTTCCATAACTTCGAAGCCCTGAACATCCCCGCCTCCCACCCCGCAAGGGACATGCAGGACACCTTCTACTTCCCCGACGGCCATCTTTTAAGGACCCACACCTCCCCCGTCCAGGTGAGGGCCATGCTGAAGCACGGCGCCCCCATCAGGATAGTCTGCCCCGGAAAGGTCTATCGCAGGGACAGCGATCCTACCCACTCCCCCATGTTTCACCAGCTGGAGGGGCTGCTCGTGGAAAAAGACATCTCCGTAGCGGATATGAAAGGGTGTCTGGAGGTTCTGATGGAAGGCATCTTCTCAAGGCCGCTGAAATCCCGCTATCGGGCCAGCTACTTCCCCTTCACGGAACCCTCCCTGGAGCTGGATATCGAGTGCGTGGAGTGCTCGGGCCGAAACCCCTCATGCAGGATCTGCAAGGGGACGGGGTGGCTTGAAGTGGCAGGCATGGGCATGGTCCACCCCAACGTCCTCCGCAACGGGGGCATAGACCCGGCTGTTTACAACGGATTTGCATGGGGGCTGGGATTGGACCGCATTGCCATGCTGAAATACAGGCTTACCGACCTCAGGGTGCTTTTTGAAGGAAACGTGCCCTATCTTCTCTCCGGGAGGGTTTAACAGTGTTGATTTCATGGAACATGCTTAACGAAGCGCTTAGTATTCCCGCCTCTCTGGAGGAAGCGGCAGAGCGGCTTACCCTTACGGGCTGCGAGGTGGAGTCCATAGAACGGCCCTGCGCCCTGTTGAAGGACGTCCAGGTGGCGGTAATTGAAGCCCTGGAGCCTCACCCGGAAAAAGAAAGCCTGTTCGTGGCCCGGGTCAGGGACGGCCGAGGCGTGGCTACGGCA
>JAAYQT010000283.1 GCA_012519165.1 Synergistaceae bacterium | reverse complement strand
GCATTGCCGCCCCGGCCTTTTTGGAGTAAAATATGACGTTTCGTCCGGAAGACGGACTCAGCCCTTAATAATGGCTGCATACAAGCAGGGAGAATAAAAAATAATGCTTCAGATTTCTGACGTTCCAAAAATTAAAAGCACCCTTTCAGGGGAAATAGAGCGGCGCAGGACCTTTGCCATCATCAGCCACCCCGACGCCGGCAAGACCACTCTCACAGAAAAGCTCCTTTTGTTCGGAGGGGCCATCAATCTGGCCGGCGCGGTAAAGGCCCGCAAGGCCAGCCGCCACGCAACCAGCGACTGGATGGCCATTGAACGGGAGAGGGGCATTTCGGTTACCAGCTCCGTAATGAAGTTCGAGTACCGGGGGTTCGAGATAAACTTGCTGGATACCCCTGGCCACGAGGATTTCTCGGAGGACACATACAGGGTGCTTACCGCCGTGGACAGCGTCATCATGGTCATAGACAGCGTCAAGGGCGTTGAGACCCAGACCCGCAAGCTTATGGAGGTGTGTCGTATGAGGAACACCCCCATTATTACCTTCATCAACAAGCTGGACCGGGAGGGCATGGCTCCCCTGGACATCCTTGCCGACATCGAGGAAAAACTGCAGGTAGAGTGCGCGCCCCTCTCCTGGCCCATTGGCATGGGAAAGAGCTTCAGGGGAACCTACAGTCTTTATAAGAGGGAGCTCAGCCTGTTTACCCCCGGGAGCCCCAGAGTGGAGCAGGGCAGAATCATAAGGGACATAAACGATCCCGAGCTTGACAGTGCGCTGGGCTTTCAGGCCGGAGAGCTCAGGAACGACCTGGAGCTGCTGGAGGGTGCGGCAAATCCTTTTGAAATGGAGCACTACCTGAAGGCAAACCAGACGCCGGTCTTCTTCGGCAGCGCCATCAACAACTTCGGGGTGAGAGAGCTTCTGGACGCCTTCGTGGAGATCGCCCCCGCCCCCGGCCCCAGGGAGACTTCTTCCAGGCTCGTGTCGCCGGAGGAAGAGGATTTTACGGGATTTGTATTTAAAATTCAGGCCAACATGGACCCTTCTCACCGTGACCGGCTTGCCTTTATGAGGGTGTGCTCCGGGCGGGTTTATAAGGGCATGAAGATGCGCCACCACCGGCTGGGCAAGGATATCACCGCCTCGAATCCGGTCATATTTATGGCCCGGGAGCGGGCCTCTGCCGACGAGGCCTGGCCCGGGGATATAGTCGGAATCTACAACCACGGGACAATCAAGATCGGCGATACCTTCACCGACAGGGAGCCCCTGAAGTTCACAGGAATCCCCAGCTTCGCGCCGGAGCTCTTCAGACGGGTGCGCCTCCAGTCGCCCTTAAAGGCCAAGCAGCTTCAAAAGGGGCTTCAGCAGCTCACCGAGGAGGGAGCGGTGCAGCTTTTCCGACCCCTTGGGAGAAGCGATTTTATCCTGGGCGCCCTGGGTACCCTCCAGTTTGACGTTACCATGGGCCGCCTGGAGTCAGAGTACGGAGTGGAGGCTGATTACGAGCCGGTAAACTACAGCCTGGCCCGGTGGGTGACCGCCGTCCGCCCCGGAGTCCTCGAAGAGTTCCGCCAGGCGCAGCAGAACCAGCTTGCCCTGGACGCTGAGGGAAGCCTGGTCTTTCTGGCCGAAGGAGAATGGCTGCTGAAATACGTGGAGGAAAAGTGGCCCGGGATAGTATTTCACACCACCAGGGAAATAAGCTGAATGGCCTGCCGTAAAGCCCGCCTGTCCTAATCGGACAGGGTTACATACTTTACCGTATTTCCCTGTTCCGAAATAAATTTTAAAATATCGCTGAAAGAGAGGGCCAGGGTGGCCGTATTGTCGTTAGGGTGCACGCCCAGGCATTCCTTGTCGACCAGGTCCCGGTCGAAAACCACGGTCACCGACCTGCTGCGGTCGTTAAAAATTCCCAGGGGGGTGACCTCCCCCTGGCCAAGGCCCAGGTAACGTCCCAGCCTCTCCTCAGAGGCAAAGCTCAAATGTTTGGTACCAAGCTGCTCGGCAAGGCCGTCCAGGTCCGCCCGCTTATCCTTGGGCAGAACAACCAGCCAGTGGCGGGGCTTCTTTCTCTGGTCCCTCACGAAGAGATTTTTGCAAATCAAAATTCGTTCGTCAAAGCCAACCCTGTCCATATCCTCGACGGTATAGGCCGCCTCGTGTTCGATCATTTCATAATCAATGCCCAGCCGGCCCAACTCCGCAAGGACGGCCCGCCGGGACTCCGCTTTTTCCGCCGCGTCGCGCACAATCAAGGACCCCTTTCGTTTTATAAAAAAGTATTTTGGTTATAATGGATACCAAAGTCGGACTGCATCTTGCCGACGTACTGCAATTCTACCATCTATTGCCGCCCCTCATTGCCGCAGGCGGCATTGCCTGCGCGAACGCGGAGTGAAACTGACAAAAGGAGGAAAAAATGACGGAAGTCCTTCGTACATCATCTCTGGCCTTTATGGACAGAATTTACTACCCCGACTCTGAAGTAAAAAAGGGAGAGGTGGTCTTTCTTTTAGGCCCGAGCGGAAGCGGGAAAAGCACCCTTCTGAGGCTCTTGAACGGAACCGTATCCCCCTCCGGAGGCAGAGTGTTTTATAACGGTAGGGACATTCTTGAATACAACCCCCTGCAGGTTAGAAGAGAGGTTATTCTGGCAGGCCAGGCGGCCTACCTTTTTCCCGGAACGGTGAGGGAAAACTTTCACCAGTATCATGAATTCAGGGAATCGTCCCTTCCCGACGACGAATCTATAAAAGAATGCCTGGAGGTCTGCCGGGCGCCCTTCGGGCCTGATGACTCCTGCAACAACCTTTCAGGGGGAGAAAAGCAGCGGGTTTTTCTAGCGGTGGCGCTGAGCTTCAGGCCCAATGTTTTCCTGCTGGACGAACCCACCTCGGCCCTGGACCGGCCGACGGCGGAAGGGTTGATGAAGAATATTTCGGAATATTGCCGGGGCCGCGGGATAGCGTCGGTAATTGTAAGCCACGACAGGCATCTGGTCGACATGTATGCCGACCGCACCATAGACGTAGGGGGAGAGTCAAGATGAGCGGCGCGGCGTCAATAGGTTTG
>JAAYQT010000282.1 GCA_012519165.1 Synergistaceae bacterium | reverse complement strand
GGAGGAACCGCGAGCCGAACAGTACGAGGACGGGAAAAATATTGTGCCGAAACCGAACGAGGTCATTTTCTGGGAGGATGTAGGTTTCAAGGGGGCGCGAATATGGTACGAGTTCAACAGCGAGGTGACGGACCTGTCTAAGCTGATTATGCGCGACTCCGAAAACTGGAACGACAAGATCAGTTCGTTCAAGTTAGGCAGCAATGCGAAGGTCTTCCTCTACGAGGACGTAGGGTGCGACGAGGGTCTCTTTGTCGGCCACGAGGGAGATGGGGAGAAAGGGGTGGAATGCTACTCGCTTCACGAGGCCGGCTGGGGGGACAGGATTTCCTCGTTCAAAGTCCTCGAGAGAGGTAAATAGTGGTAAAAATCATCTCTCAACTTCACGGTGAAAAACAGAACAGGCCGTCCCTGAAGAACTGACTCTGGGACGGCCTGTTGTTTCTGCATGCTCCTGAAAATTTTCGAACCGTCCCCCTCACTCCGCAGGGAACAGGCCCAGAATCAGCCTCTCGGCCTGGCGCCTGCAGAAGTCCATGAAGACGCCGTAGGGCCTTCCCGCCAGGGAGAATACGGCGGTCATGAAAGCTGACGATACGGCAATCTGGCTCCAGGTTGCGTCCGCCAGCAGCAGCACCACTACGTACAGGGGAACCTGGAAGACTACGAAGGCTACGGTGTCCCCCAGGATCATTTTCAGGGGGTTGGACCGGTCTATGCCCAGGGCGGTGAAAAGCTTGTCTCTAAACCAGCAGTAGGGCCGCCCCGTAATGAGGTTGACGGGTACGGCGGCAATCCGGGCGGTAATGGACTGCATCAGGGTTAGCTTCGCAATAAAGATTTCGATGAACATGCAAAGGGCGGTAGAGAAGATTATCATTGCCCCAATGTCGGCGACCAGCAGGCAGATTTGCCTCTTTCTGTCTGCCCCCGGACCGTCGGTACTTTTCATCCATGCGCCCTCCTCAATCCTTTTTTCCTCATGCTATTATTGCACACTTCACCAGTTTTGCATCTTTTATCCGGGTTGTTGCGGCTGAATAGTGGTAAAATTCTGTTGGCAACTTAGGGGAAAACGGCTTTGTGCCGGGCGGGGGGGTGGCTAAAAGTGATTAAAAACGGCAGCGGCCCACTGGCGAAAAATGGTTTGGGAGGCTCTCTTTTTTGGAGCTGCAAAGTATCGGATCTTTTTGAAAGGCTCGGCTCCGGCAGGGAAGGGCTTTCTTCCCCGGAGGCCGCCGCGCGCCTTGACAGGGTAAAGGCGGTGTCCGGAGGGGGCGGGTTTTCGGCCATGCGGATTTTTTTTCGTCAATTTACGAGCCCGATTGTTCTTATCCTGATCATTGCGTCATTTCTGTCCCTTTTTTTAGGCGATAGGACGGACGGCGTTATTATCCTGGTTATTGTCGCCGTAAGCGGAATTCTTGGGTTCCGGCAGGAGTATTCGGCGGCGTCAACGGTGGAAGCGCTTCTGGGCACGGTCGTCTCCCGGGCAAGGGTGATCAGGGACGGCGCAGAGGCGTCCGTTCCTGTGGACAGGGTTGTTCCCGGAGACCTGGTTCTGCTGTCCGCCGGCTCGGGAATACCGGGGGACGCCCGCCTTATTGAGGGCAGGGATCTGTTTGTTAACGAAGCGGCGATTACCGGCGAGACGTACCCGGTGGAAAAAGCCCCGGGCGATCTTGGCCCGGAAGCGCCGCTTACAAAGAGGACAAATTCTCTCTTCATGGGCTCCCACGTGGTAAGCGGCCAGGGACTGGCTCTGGTGGCCGCCGTAGGGAAAGATACCCTTTTCGGGGGAATCGCCGAGCGAGCCAGGTCCCTTGCCCCGGAGACGGAGTTTGAGCGCGGGGTGAGGCGGTTCGGCTATTTTCTGGCGGAAGTAACCTTTTTGATGCTGCTTTGTGTTTTTGCCCTGAATACTTTTTTTGACAGGCCGGCGCTTGAATCCTTTCTTTTTGCCCTTGCCCTGGCGGTGGGGCTTACGCCCCAGCTTCTTCCCGCGGTTATCAGCGTTAATCTGTCAAAAGGGGCCCGGGATATGGCTAAGCGGCGGGTTATTGTGAAGCGGCTTTCAGCCATTGAGAATTTCGGCAGTATGGATATTCTATGTTCAGACAAAACCGGAACCCTCACCGAGGGGAAGATTCGAATCCATTCAGCCGTAGATTTTTCCGGGGCTCCAAGCGGCCAAGTTTTTATGTATGCAGGATTGAACGCAAGCTTTCAGAACGGTTTCCGTAATCCGATTGACGAAGCCCTCGCCGGCGAACTGGGGGAAGATGCCGTTAGGGGATGGAGCAAGCTCGACGAGATTCCCTACGATTTTTTAAGAAAGCGCCTGTCCGTCCTCCTCGCAAAGGACGGCAAGAGTTTGATTATAACCAAGGGGGCCCTTGAAAATGTTCTTTCCGTCTGTTCATCGGTAGAGGGGGCCGGTTCCCTGGAGGCGGGGGCGGCGGCCGTCCGTTCGCTGTTCGAACGGCTGAGTTCGGACGGGCTGCGCGTTCTGGGGGTGGCGGCGAGGGAGCGGCCCCTGGAAGGGGCGTCCATCTCCCGGTCTGACGAGACGGATATGGTTTTTGTCGGGTTGATCGCCCTCTACGACCCTCCCCGGGATGGGATCGCCGGGACTGTTTCAGAGCTCGGGCGCCTGGGGGTTGCCCTGAAGATGATAACCGGCGATAACCGCCTGGTGGCCGAGCGCGTCGCCGGGGCTGTAGGTATTAAAAAGCCGGAAGCGCTAACGGGAAGTGAGATTCGCCTGCTTTCCGACGATGCTCTCAGGGTTAGGGCCGTTTCTGCCGATATTTTTGCCGAGATAGAGCCAAACCAGAAGGAGCGGATAGTCAGGGCGCTGAAAAAGGCCGGTCATGTGGTCGGGTACATGGGGGACGGCATTAACGACGCACCCGCGCTGCACGGGGCCGATGTGGGCATTTCTGTGCAGGGGGCAGCCGACGCCGCCAGGGAGGCCGCGTCAATTGTGCTGCTTGAGCGGGATATTGACGTTTTGAAGGAAGGAATCCTCGACGGCCGGCGGGCCTTTGCAAATACCATGAAGTATGTTTTCATGGCGGCGAGCGCTAACTTCGGCAATATGCTCAGCATGGCGGTCGCTTCTTTATTTCTTCCTTTTTTGCCCCTGCTGCCGAAACAGATTTTGCTTACCAATATTCTGACTGATCTGCCCGAGCTTGTTATCGCCGCCGATAATGTGGACGGGGAGTGGCTTGAAGCCCCCCGCAGGTGGAGCATAGGGTTTCTTCGCCGATTTATGGTGGTCTTCGGACTCGTGAGCTCGTTTTTCGATTGCTGCACTTTTGGTGTTCTGATCTGGTTTTTGTCGGCCGGGCAGGCCCTGTTTCATACCGGGTGGTTTGTGGAGTCGGTGGTATCTGCGGCTCTGGTGGGGCTGGTGGTCCGCACCGGGGAGAGCATTTTTAAAAGCCGTCCGGCGGCGGTTCTTGCGGCGGCGGCTTTCGGGGCGGCCGTGCTGGCTGCGGCCCTGCCCTACACACCCCCGGGAAGGCTTTTCGGGTTTGTTTCCCTTCCGCCCTTTTTCATGGCGGTTATGATGGCTATTGTGGCAGGGTATGCAGC
>JAAYQT010000281.1 GCA_012519165.1 Synergistaceae bacterium | reverse complement strand
CCGGCAGGTCCGGGAATGCTCTTTGAACCTCGCCCGTAAGGGAAAAGAGCCGGGCCGCTCCCTCCAGGGGATGCTCCGGCGCCTCGATGTTGCCGGGGACCAGCCTGTCGAAGGGCCGCACCAGCCAGGGGTTGTAGTAGGGCGTTCCCGCAGAAGTGGTAAGAAGATCAAGCCCCAGACTTTTGAGGATGCCCACAAGCTTCAAAGGCTCCGTCATGTCGGGTTTGGGCGGGTCGGACCGGTCGCACCCCCATCCGTAGGGGTAGGGGAAGCCGTCGAAGAGGTTCATCCTGCTCGTCACCAGGAAGTCCCTGCTCTTGACCGCGCCTCTGATCCTCTCCGTAAGCTCCTTCAGAAAGCGGGTTCTGCCGTCGAAATCGCCGCCGAACTTTCCCGGGCGGAGGTGGGCCGCCAGCAGCTCCGAGCCCAGGTAGCGGTGGCAGCTCTTGATATCGATTCCGTCAAAGCCTAGTTTTTCGGCCCTGACTGCTGCCTCGGTCATTTTGTCCTGAATTTTTTCGATGTCTTCATCGGAAAGAGGGGGCGTGTCTTCGGGTACTTTTGCCCGGCGGTCGAGCAGGGGGTAGGGGACGGTAAGTCCCGGGGTTGTCCCCGTTGCGTGGCGGTAGCGTCCCGCGTCCTGCAGCTGCAGGAGGCACAGGGGGGAGTGGTTCTGCCCCATGGCCGATCGGGCGGCGTCACGGGCGGCCTCAAGCAGGGCGGCCAGGGATTTTTCGGTGGATGGACCGATGGCAAGCTGCCTGTCGCTGCTCCGACCGCCCCTCCAGACTGCGCAGGCCTCAAACTGGATAAGCCCCCAGCCACCGGCGCCGTACCTTCGGTAGCGGTGGAAGGTCAGCTCGCTCGGGGACCCGTCCGGGCAGGAATCCCTCCCCTCCATGGGGAGGGTGGAAAAGCGGTTCGGCGCCCTGCGGGTACCGATGGCCGCTTCCTGTAAAAGTACTTGCAGATTGTCGCTGAAATCAATTGCAAGGCCGAGGGATTCGGCCTTTTCTTTTAACTCCTCAAGCGCGGAATATTTGAAGGGTTCGTATAATGCCATGGGCCTCCCTCTCAGTTACGGCGCTTCAAAGCTGAAGCGGCCGGATTTTACTTTCTGGGTTGACCAAGGACAACCAGGGACCGACCTGATTATAACAGTCCTCCCCTCTATTGAGAAGGCCCCTGTCAACCGAACAGGGAACCCCTGTCCCGGCACAGCTTCTCCAGGTTTGCGGCGGAAATCTCCAGGTGCTTCCGCATGGCCTCCCTGGCGCCCGCCTCGTCCCTTTCGCGGATCGCCTCCACAATCCGGCCGTGCTCTCCCAAAATCCGCTCCCCCCACTGAGGGCGGGGAGTGGTGAGGCTGTTCCCGTTAAGGGACTCCATGGCCCGTGCCACAATGGAGGAGAGCCCTTCATGCATCCTGATTAAAACCTCGTTATGAGTGGAGGCGATGACTACCCTGTGGAAGATGTCGTTCCACTCGGCTCCCTCCCTGCCTGCATCGGGGCCGTCGGAGGAAAATATCTGCCCCAGCCTTGCGGCGCACTCTTCCATCTTTTCAAGGTCGCCTTCGGTACGGCTCAGGGCCGCAAGACCCGCCGCCGGGCTTTCCATCATGATTCTCACCTGGAAGACCTTGGGGACGAGATCGGCCGGCCATGACCCGTAAAGGTCCAGACTCTGGGTAAGCTTTCCGAGACCCATATCTTTGACGAAGATGCCCTGCTTGCCCTTAACCTCGATTATCCCCAGGGTCTCCAGCACTATCAGGGCCTCCCGGACGGAGGTCCTGCTCACCCCCATGACGGCGGCAGTCTCCCTCTCCGTGGGGAGCTTGCCGTCGCTGACGATGGAGCCGTCCTTTATGGCCTCGTAGATTTTTTCAGCAAGTTTTTTTCTCGACCCGTTCATGCCTTCCCCCTGCCCTGCATTGGGCGCGGAATGTTATTATAGTCCGGGGTGAAAAATCTCCCCCCTTGTGGTTGACCATGGACAACCGTATTATACAACAAACCCGAAAAATGAAAGGGGATGAGGACCGTGCGTAAAGTAATCCTTGTGACCGGCTCCTCCCGGGGAATCGGCCTGGGGGTGCTGAAAAAACACGGGGAGCTTGGGTATTCGGCCGTCATGAGCAGCTCCTCCGGTATAGAACGGGCGGCGGGCGCCCTGGAGGAATTAAAAGCCCTGGGCGTCGACGCAAGCTATGTAAAGTGCGACGTGTCCAGGCCGGAGGACAGGCAGGCTGCCCTGGATTTCGTCCTTGGCCAGTACGGCAGGGTGGACGTACTGGTAAACAATGCGGGGGTGGCCCCCCTGAAGCGAATGAATATCCTTGAGACCACCGAGGATAGCTTTGACAGGCTCATGGACATAAATTTAAAGGGGACTTTTTTTATGTGCCAGCTTTTTGCCAACGCCATGATCTCCCTTAAGGAAAAAGGCCTCCCGGACTACTCCCCCAGGATAATAAACATCGGCTCCCTTTCCGCCTACACCGCCTCGGTAAACCGGGGAGAGTACTGCATCTCCAAGGCGGGAATCGCCATGGTCACCTCCCTCTTCGCCGCAGAGCTTGCGGGACGGGGCATCCCGGTCTTTGAAATCCGCCCCGGCATCATCAAAACCGATATGACCAGGACGGTGGAGGCCAGGTACGACAAATTCATTTTCGAGGAAGACGGCGTCCCCGCAAAAAGATGGGGTCTGCCCGAGGATATCGGAAACGCCGCCGCCGCTCTCTCGGAAGGGGCCTTCGACTACTCCCCCGGCCAGGTGATTAACGTGGATGGCGGATTCCACATAAGGAGGCTTTAATCATGACGGTCCGAACACCGGGGCTGCCGGAGCCCGGCGAACTGTCGGCAGCGGGGCTGACGCTGCCGGTCTACAGCTTCAACACCGTGGTGGTAGGGACGGGCTGCGCCGGATACAACGCCGCCGACACCCTGTTCTCACTGGGGCAGGAGGACGTGGCCATCGTCACCGAGGGAGTGAACATGGGAACCTCCAGAAACACAGGGTCGGACAAACAGACCTACTACAAGCTGACCCTGTCGGGAGGGGAGCCGGACTCCATCCGCGACATGGCGGAGACCCTGTTCTCCGGAGGATCCATGCACGGCGACATTGCCCTGATAGAGGCCGCAATGAGCGCCAGGGGCTTTTACAAGCTGGTCAACCTGGGGGT
>JAAYQT010000002.1 GCA_012519165.1 Synergistaceae bacterium | reverse complement strand
CACCATAAACTCAATCCGGCTCCTTGCCAAGGCCGCCGCCGTTAAAGTGAACGACAGGGTGGAAGTCGACATACTTGAGGACTGACAGGTTTCTCATAGGACGGGTTACGGGCGCCCACGGAATCAGGGGCGAACTTAAGATAAAGGTACTGACCGACAACCCGTCAAGATTCGACAAAATGAAGACCCTTCGCCTATATCGAGGGGAGGGGGAGCATTTTGCAGAGCTGTCCGTTATATCAATCAGGCATATGGGCGACAAGGGAATAGCCCTGGCCCTGACCGAAGAGATAAGGGACAGGGACGGCGCGGAGGAGATGGCCGGGGCCGCGGTGGAGGTCTTTGCGGACGAACGGTATCCCCTGGAAGAGGGGGAGTGGTGGGTGGACGACCTGCTGGGTATGACGGCTCTGGACCACTCCACCGGGGAGGAACTGGGCTGCGTATCGGAGGTCATCCCCACCGGCGGCAACGACCTCTACGTCATCCGCGATAAAGGCGGCAGGGACCACTACATTCCGGCGGTTAAAGAATTTATCGCAGACGTGAACCTTGACAGAAAAGAGATAAGAATCTCCCTTATAGAAGGACTCTGGGAGCCGTGAACGTAACCATAATTTCCGCTTTCCCCGGATTTTTCAGCGACTTTCTTTCCGAAAGCATGATCGGCAGGGCAGTCCGCCGGGGGTTAATCACAGTGGACGTGCTGGACCTCAGGGAGTACGGGACGGGCGGCTACAGACAGATTGACGACTACTCCTTCGGCGGCGGCGGAATGGTCCTAATGCCCGAAGTCCTGGAGAGAGCCCTGGTCGCGGCGGAGGAGAAAAAAGGCCCCGCTTTCGTAACCGCGCCATCTCCCCAGGGGGACCTCCTGTCCCAGGAAGTGGTGGAAACCCTGGCCTCGCAGGATCATGTCGTTATAATATGCGGCCACTACGAGGGGCTTGACGAGCGGTTCATACAAAAACGGGTCCACCGGGAGCTCTCCCTGGGTGATTTCGTCCTCACCGGGGGAGAGATACCGGCCATGGCCATTGTGGACGCCATGGCGCGCCTTGTTCCCGGGGTGATCGGAAAAGAGTCGGCAGTGGTGGAGGACTCCTTCTACCGGGGGATGCTGGACCACCCCCACTACACCCGCCCTGCGGAGTGGGAGGGGGAAGCGGCGCCGGAGACGCTCCTTTCGGGCCACAGCGCCAATATAGGCAGATGGCGCAGGGACGAGGCGGCGGAAAGAACCCTGGCAAGACGGCCCGAACTCATAGGCAGGGCCAATATCCGCACCTATCTGTCCGGGGGAGTCTACGGAGCCCTGGTGCACTTTCCCGTCCTTGACAGGAAAGGGGAAAAGACTACGGCGGCCCTGACGGGCCTGGACCTGTCCGACCTGGGAAGGTCCTGCAGAACTTACGGAATAGACCGGCTACTGGTGACCACCCCCCTGGCGAGCCAGAGGGAACTGGCCAAGACCATGGCCAGGCACTGGACCGAAGGCGCAGGGGGCGGCGTTAACCCCGACAGGAAAGAGGCCTTCGCCAAAATCAAGACTTTCGCGTCCCTGGAGGGGGCGGAAAAGTGGGTGGCCGGGAGGGAGAAGGAAGAACCGCTCCTGATAGGGACCACCGCCTCGGCAAGGGACGGCGGAGTTCACTGGCTGGAGGCCAAGCGGAGGGTTCTCAGGGAAAAAAAGCCGGTGATTTTTGTTTTCGGCACGGGGTCGGGTCTGCATGAAGAAGTCCTGTCCAGGTGTCACATTGTAATGCAGCCCATTTCGGGCGGTTTAGGGGATTACAACCATCTTGCGGTCAGAACTGCGGCGGGCATAGTATTCGACCGATTTTTCGGATGGCGTTGAGGGATTTTGAAATAATTTGCGAAAAGGTTGCAGGGAGGGTTAATAAATGAATGTAATGGATCTTGTGGAAAAGAAATTTATCAAAAGCGACGTTCCCGACTTCAGGGCCGGGGACACAGTCAGGGTGCACGTAAAGGTCCGCGAGGGTACAAGGGAGCGCATCCAGGCCTTCGAAGGGGTAGTGATTGCAAGAAAGAACGGCGGCCTCAGCGAGACCTTCACCGTAAGAAAAATATCGGGCGGCGTCGGCGTGGAACGGATTTTCCCCCTTCACTGCCCCTCCATCAGCGAAATCGAGGTGAAGAGGCTGGGCAAGGTGCGCCGCGCGAAACTCTATTATCTCAGGAAGAGAAGCGGAAAGTCGGCCAGGATCAAAGAAAGAAGAGAGTTTTAGTTTTTTCGCACCTCCTCTCTTGACTACAGAGAAGAGGGCTATTATAATAACCGTCGTTGCGCGGGGGTGGTGGAACAGGTAGACACGCAAGGCTAAGGACCTTGTGGCCGCGAGGCTGTGGGAGTTCGAGTCTCCCCCTCCGCACCATAGCAGGATAAAAGCCTTTCTCCCTACGAGAGAAGGGCTTTTTTGCTATTATAGAGTCCGTAGTATCTCTTAAAAGTGAACGCAGAAACGGTTTTATTTGATACAATTTTAATGATTCCGGTTGGACTGGAGGTGGTAGTGTGGATAAAAGTCTGGAAAGCTGGCTGCGGGGAGAACCAGGCGCCGCAGGGGGCGCCCCTGTGACGCCCCGGCCGGATGCAGACCAGGCCTCGCTGCTCGGATTGCCCGTGGCCCCTCTATCCTCCCGCCTTACTGAACTCTCTTCCCCGGACTTAACCCCTTCGGAACAGGAGATTGTAATTCCTGTAGACGCCGGGCCGGATGGGGAAACAGAGGCGGAACCGGAAGTCCGGCGGGAAACGGAACGGGAACAGGAAGCTGAATTAAAACTGGAACTGACGGAGGAAAAGAAGCCCGACCCCAAACCGGCGCTGGAGGAAGCAGTACTTTTTTCGGCCTCAGATCAGCCTGTCCAAACATCGGGCGGCGGGTCTGTCCGCCATACTCCCCCAAAAATCTCTGCCGCTGTCCCCCGGCTTTTCGGGGAAAAACGAAAAACTGACAGGACAGGCAAGGGCAAAAAACTGGCAGCTGCCGGATTCTTCACTGCCGCCGCAATTGCCGCAGGCGCCTGGATCATCTCCGGCAGGGAGACTGCGGGCGACCTTCTTGCCAGGGGTAAGGAGCTTCGCAGCGGGGGGGACTACGAAGGCGCCCTGGAGTACTACAGCAGGGCTGCGGCAAAAAAGCCGGACCTTTCAGAAGCTTACCTGGGAATTGCCGACGCCCTTGAAGGACTGGGCAGGAAGGGGGAGGCCGTAGACGCGTACTACAAATGCCTCCAATTAGACCATGAAAACCCTGTCGTTCATTCTAAACTCGGCTTTTTGTTTCTTTCCATGTCCTCTTATGAAAACGCGCTTCGGTCTTTTCATGAGAGCGCTAATTACAACCCTGATAATGGACTAGTCTTTGCCGGCATGGGCGAGGCCTACGAGGCAAGGGAAGACTACGCCCAGGCGGTTTCCGCCTACAGGAAGTCCCTCGACCTTATGCCTTCGGATGAAAACAGAACCGCCCTTGAAAGAGTTGAAAAACAGCTTTCAAGGCAGAACGAAGAAGCTGAAAAACGACAGAGAGACATTCTGGTAAAGGAGAATGTCCTAAATGGAAGATCGGCCTTAAGCCTCGGAGACTTCGAGGGAAGCAGAAATTTCTTTCTAAAAGCCCTGGACCTCCTGCCGGGCGACCACGACGCCCTCATGGGTATGGGCGACCTAAACGAAGCGGAGGGAGACCATCGGGCAGCCGCCGACTACTACAGGGCCGTCCTGGATTTTTACCCTGATTCCGTTCTTGCCGCCCGGGCCCTCGCAGAGGTGGAAAAAGCCCTGACCGGGCCCGCCGGAGAGGATGTGTCCGAAGAACTTATTTCCGGGGACGTAGAGGTCAAAGGTCAAACCGCACGGGAGAACGGGGAAGGCTCCGAAAAAGTCGAGCCTTCCATAGATAAAAAACCTTCCGCCACCGCAGCCGCCTCTTCCGATGGAATAGAGAAGGCGACCGGCGAGCCGCCTTCCACTCCTGAAAAAACGGCTCCCGCCCCCCTCGTCCCCTCGGGCAAGGGGAAGGTAACGTCGGCCGTTAAGGCTGCATCTGCTCCAAAAGATAGCGGGCGCGCAGTAAAATCAGGACGCCCGGCGACGCCGGCGCAGGCGGCGCGACAGACTGCCTCCCTTCCGCAGGCAGGGGCGAAAAAACTTCCAGCATCCGGGGCGGAACGGCTTGAGAGAGGCGACTATCCGGCGGCCTTCTCCCTCTTTTGGAATGAGATGCTGACTCCCGCGCCGGATCGGCCCGCCGGCAAACCGGCCGCCGTCGCGCCGGTAAAAAATGCCCCTTTCAGCGAGGGGAGGTGGCGCGATATAACGCCGGTACAAAAAGGGCCCCTGGGCGGCGGACTGCCCCTTGCGGTGACCCTCCCCGGAGGGGGGAAAACCGCGCCCCGTTGGGCCGAAGATAAGGCCGCCCTGATTGAAGCCATCAGGATCAACCCCGAGGATCAGCCGGTATACGTCAACCTGGCCCTTAGCTATCTGCTACAGAAAGAAGAAGAAAAAAAAGCAGGGACAGTGATCAAAACAGAAGAAGAAAAAGCTGTCTGGTTTTCCCTCCTGGCTCATGCCTGGCTTAAGAGAGGGGAGAGGGACAAGGCGGCCATATTTCTAAACGCTGCAAAACTCAGGGCTGAGGGCAATGTTCAGGAGCAGATAGCCTCGCTTGAGAAACTGTTCGCAGGCCGATACAGGCAGTGAATCCGGCGCAATCGCCCCTTTTCCTTCCGGGGCTTTTATTTGAAGTTCACTTGCTATATACTGAACAGGAACTTGTGTATTCAGGAAAAAGGATAATTTGCGGCTTTGCTTCAGCATAGACTGGTTGAAAAGCCGCATTGCTACTTACTTTTACGGGCGGTGATTAAAGGATGAACGGATCGAAAACTGACGAATGGGGAAGGAAGTACATGGAAAAGTACTCTCTCTATGAAGAGTTCGCCGAAAGGATCACCAACCTTCTGCAGAACCTGATCGAGGGAGAGGGTATCGAAGTGTACAGCGTCCTGGGTAAGGCTAAAGCCCCCGGGGAGTTTGTAAGATCCTCGGGCTTTCCTGGGACGACGGACGGACCTGTACTTACAGGGATACCGGATCTTTGCTCATTAAAAATTCTCGTCAGTTTTCCTGATGATGTGGCCAAGGTGGAACAGATCGTCCAGAAGGAATTTCTGGCCGATCTGTCAAGGTCGATTCCCCTGAGCAGCCTTGAGGCGCCGGACAGATTCGGGTACCCCTCCGTATCCTACGTCCTCTCGCTGAACAGAGAACGGGGAGCCCTGAAGGAGTGGGCAAAATACAGGGACCTGCCCTTTACCCTTGAAGTAAGGACGGTCCTCCAGGAAGTCTGGGCGTCCAACGCCCCCAAGGTCTCCCTTCCCACCGACTCGGCAACCAAGAAGAAAATGCAGAGAAGGCTCTTCCGGCTCAGCGCCCTGCTGGAAGAGGCCGACGAAGGCTTTCTCTCCATGTGGGAAACGGCGAGAGAAACCGGCATGCCGGTAACGGCCTCATCATCCTCCGGAACAGCGGGCGCGCCTCAGGCCCTGAACAGGGCCTCCTTAAAACAGTATTTCGAGGAAAAGGGAGACGTCTTGCGGAAGTGGTCTGCAGAGGCCGTAGACATTGGCTTCCCGCCCTTTACCCCAACTGCCGAGTACGAAGAGACCAGCCTGTCCTACCTGTGGGATATCCTGCGGGCGGCGGAGATGGACACCAGGGAATCCCTGGACGCCTTCATCCGGTCCCTGGACGAAGAGGGCAGGGGAAGGGAGCAGATCTCCACCATATACAACGCCTTTGCCGAGGAAGCCCAGTCCTGGCGGGTGGACGGATACTCGGCCATCTTCCTGCTTGTGCTCAACCTTAAATGGGACGTGCTGCAGCAGAAAGACCTTGTGGCCCTCAACATCAAAAAGGGTTCGGACAGAATCAAGGGCGTGTCCTGATACCGCGGTCTATTGGCATCGAAGAAGGGGGAGGGCCTTACTGCTCTCCCTTTTTTCTTTTTCCGCAGGCTTGCGGCGCCTCCAGGCTCCGGCCTGAAATT
>JAAYQT010000280.1 GCA_012519165.1 Synergistaceae bacterium | reverse complement strand
CCCCGGTCATTCATTCTCCGGCTCCCTGGCGCCGCCGGCCGGGCAGGCTGCGCGGACAATTCTTCCGAGCACCCCGTTGACAAACTTTCCGGAATCTTCTGCGCCAAACGTCTTTGCCAGCTCCACGGCCTCGGAAATAACCACCGGCACGGGGGTCATCTTTGCCAGAACCCCCTCGAACACCGCAAGACGCAGGGCGGCCCTGTCCACGGCGAGCATCCGTTCGGGGCGCCACCCGGTCACGTGCTCTCTTATAAGGTTGTCGATGTCCCCCCGGCTCTCCCATGCGCCGACAACCAGCTCCCTGACGTAACCCTGAACCTCCGGGTCTTCGTCTTCAGGAAAAAGATCCAGAGCCTGCTCCGGAGTCAGGCCACGGCGCGAGTCCAGGGAGTACAAAAGTTGAAGCGCCATCTCCCGGGAACGATGACGCTTCTGGGGCAAAATTCTGCGAACCAAACCATTACCTCCCGGCGGCGCCTTTAAACTTCTCCAATATACGGCCGCCCTTTGAAGAAGCCAAAAAGGCGGAAACAAAATAAAAAGCCGCGCCCCACAAAAGGGCCCACAAGAAGGGCTTCAGTCCCGCAGAAAACAGCAGCGCTACGGCGCCGCCCGCAAGGGCAAGCAAAATGGGCGCCCCCAAAAGGCCCGCCACCCTGCGCAAAAGTCCGGGGGATTCCGCGGCGGCCTCCACCCAGGATACCCGCACGGAAAAGCCCAGTTTTTCCAAGGCTTTTATAACGCTTTCCTCCGTCGCCTTCATCTCTGCGCCGCCGCTTCCGCCGGGGAAAGAAAGCATCACAAAAAGGCCCTCCTCCCCTGCGGGCAGAGTAACAAGATCGCAGTTGAAGGGCTTGGCCACATACCGCATAGCGTAGGTCCGCAACCCCGCCGCCGAGACCGAAACGCTTCCGAGGGCATTCTGTTTCCAGAAAAGATACATGTCAACCACCCCTGTAAGGAGAAGGGCCGGTCAAAAAGCCATGAGGGCCGGCCCTCTCAAGGTCCTTCGCTATTACTCTTCCACCTCGGGCGGAATTGTTTCTTTTTTATCTTCGTCGTCCGGGCCTGCCTCAGCGTCCGCAGTTGCTGCAACGTCGTAATCGCGGGCGGCGGGCTCTTCAACGTCGTCTTCTTCGTCAACGAAGGGCGGGGTTTTAGTCTCAACGGGCTCCTGTTCGCCGGGCTTCTCCTCCTCCGGCGGGGCTACGGGCTTATCCTTAAAATAAATTCCCTGAACGTTAATATTAACTGCCCTGACATCGTATCCCGTAAACTGCTCCAGCGACTTCTTGATAGCCTCCTGAACATCCCATGCCACGTCGGGAATCCTAAGGCCGTACTTCACCATAAGATAGACGTCCACGGTAACCGCCGGCGGAAACTTGTCCTCCACCGAAACCCTAATCCCGTCGCTGGCCTTACGTCCGATACCCAGCTTCGAGGCTATTCCCGGGCTTGCGGGCTGCACGCCGGGCACCGTGGTAAGAGTCTTCTTTGCAAGCTCCATAATAACTTCCTCGCTGATATGGATAGTTCCGCTCACCGAGGATAAATCGTCGTAGCCTCCCTCTTCAGCCGGCTCGCTCAGCCCGCCTCCGGACAGTTCCACATCGTCCATTTCGGGATCTACAGACCTGTACATCTTCTCACTCATTGCGAGACCTCCCTCCTGCTATTGCGTGGTAATTTACTTGTTATGCTGCGGAAATTCCGTTCCGCAATCCGGGCACTGAAGGGGCTCGTCCTCCTCGTACTCGTCGGGCTGGTAGAAAAAACTGTGCCCGCAGGAAGGACAGACAACGGAAACATAGCTTTCATCATAATCATCGTCGTCTTCGTCCCAGTCGTTATCGTCGAAAGCGTAATCCTCTCCGCTATAGTCGGAGAAGGCCCGCTCGAGCGAATCAAGATCCTCGTCCAAAACGGCGCAGTCGTCGGCCAGTTCATCGTACATCTCGCGGAGCTCCTCGATTAACTCACCCTGCTCCGCAACCTCCCGTGAGAGCGCTTCGAGAGCATCCAGCAAGCCCGCGAAAATCTTATTCTGCCCCTCGTCCTTTGCGGGACCCAAACCGTGAATCAATCCCTTGAGATAGGCTATTTCCTCTCTTGCGCTCATCTCCATTACCTCCCTTAATCAGTCGTTATTTTTTTGCCCGCTCCACGTACTGCCCCGTGCGGGTATCGACGACTATTGTATCATCCACGTTGATAAAAAACGGAACGGTTACCGTAATTCCCGTCTCAAGAGTAGCAGGTTTGCCGCTGCTGGAGACCGTGTCGCCCTTAAAGCCGGGGGCGGTATCGGTAACCTTGAGCTCCACTGTCTTTGGGAGTTCGATGCCCATAATCTTGCCGTCGTAAAAATCGATGGCCACTTCCATATTTTCAATAAGATAGTCGGTAACGGATCCCAGCACCTCCCTGGAGATGGGAATCTGGTCGTAGGTGGACAGGTCCATAAACACGAAGTCGTCCCCGTCCATGTAGCTGAACTGGGCGGGCTTCTCGTCGAAGATCACCCGTTCAAACTTCTCCCCCGACCGGAAGGAATTTTCGATAGTAGAGCCCGTCTCAAGGTTTTTAAGCTTGGTGCGGACCGTGGCCCCTCCCCGCCCCATCTTGTGGTGCTGGAAGTCCACTACCTCCCAAATTCCTTCCTGCCAGAGTATTTTAAGGCCCGAATAAAAGTCGGACGTATCCACAATCTGCGCCATATTACCCAACCTCCCGAAGTTTACTGCTTATGAAAAGCGCTTTCAATAACATCAGCTATTATACAGGCAAAATGCCGGGGTTGTCATCTAAAGGGGCGCCGGGGCATTTATTCGGGGCGGAAAAAAGCCCCCCGTGCGGGGGGCTTTCGGTGACGGTTTTTACTTCAGGACGTATTTCTCTACGGTGCTATCGGGCGTATCCAGGATGTAGGGGATAACTATCATGGCGACTTCGGTTTTATCCCTGGAGTGGGATTTATATTTGAACAGTTCGCCCAGCAAGGGGATGTCGCTTAACAAGGGAACGCGGTGCTGTTCTATTTTGTCCTGATCTTTGTAGAGACCGCCCACTACAAAGGGTTCTCCGTCTCGCACTCGGATGTTTGTGTTCACTTCACGATTGGTAGTAACGGGAAATTCAACGTCTTTCGCACCTATGTATGTGCCAATAACCTCTCCAGCTTCAATTCTAAGGTCTATTGAAACCATATTATCCCTTCCTACAGTTGGAGTAAATTCCAAAATTGGGCCAACTTCCTTTTCACTCCATGTCAGGTTTCCAGCTTCATCTTTTTCAGAAACATAGGGATAGTTTTGCACGAGTTTTATCGTGGCCTTTTTCCCATCTATTGTGATAATTGAGGGGTCGGCCAGCACTTTGCCCTTGTTTTTTGTCACCAGCGCCCTTATGCCGAAATCCAGCATCTTTGTAAGGTCTCCGCTTGCTATCCTTTGGAGGCCGTCCCTGGTAATGGGTCTGAGGGGCGTTGGCCTGTCGTCGCCCTTCAATGGATCATAACTTCCGGGCTGGTCGGCATACACATATCCCGTACCAGCACCTGCTTTACTGTAATTAAACCACCACTGGTTATAAACGGCGTCGATTATGGTCTCAAGCTCTTCCTTGCCGTTATCGGTTACCTCCAAAATCCTTGCCTGCAGCATTACCTGCCTTCCGGGATGGTCCACCTGCTGAAGAACCCTCTCCACCTCAAGGAACTGCTCCGGCCGCCCCGTGACGTAAAGGGTGCGAAGGCGTTCGTCCACCACTGTTTTTGTAACTCCGGCAAGGCCCTGCACAAGCCCCGCCACAGACTTCATATCGGCGTAGGCAATGCGGTACTGGTGGGTGGACTCCTTGCCGGTGGTCCTGCCGATGCTCTCCGGCGTGCCGACTATAATGGTCTTGCCCAGGATGGCGTAGCTCATGCCGTACATCCGCATCAGGTAGCCCATGGCCTCGTTAAGGGGAACTCCCGTAAGGGTCATGGTAACAAGGGTATTGGGTACCGACGGGTCTGCAACTATATTCATGTTGGCGTAAGTCCCGATCATGCGGAAGACGTCCCTTAACTCCACGTCCCGCAGGTCCATAGTAACGGGAATTGTCTTTGTGAAGGGGTCGCCCGCCGTAGCGGCCGCAGGCGCGAGGGGCTTTAAAAGATCCTGCTGAATGTTTTCCCTCTCCACGTAGGACGAAGTTGTAAAGCGAAGGAAGTACCTGTTGGCGGGGGCCTTCCCTTCAATGGACTTGAGGGATAGCTGTCCGCTGACGTTAATTTTGAAAACCACATTCTCTCCGTCCTGTTCGGCCCTTGCCATCCCGGCCATGGGGAGGCCGAAATCCCTCTGCCATGTTACCGAAGGCAGGTAGGCGCCCTTCAGGGTAAAGGAGATAACGTCCGTGTTCAGGCCGCCCACTTCCGGCATGGGAAGGGACGTGCCCGTAAGCTCCACAAGGAGCAGGTCGGAACCCATCTGGCGCAGCATAAGACCTCCCACCGGGGGCAGATGGGCGTAAGACGGCTTTTCCCCGGCTAAAGCCGGCGCGTTGCAGGCGACGGCTCCGAAGGCTATGATGGAGAACAGTAAAAAGACGGTAATTTTAGAAAAGCGTTTCATGACTCAATCCCCCTCTACAGTCCCGGAGCTATATCCAAATTCTTGCCGGACCAACGGACGGTAACCTTGTCGGCCCCTATCCGAACCACTTTACCCTCGCCGTTTCCGAAGGAGTAACCGTTTTTAACTATAATTCCCGTACCCACCCCTTCAATATCCATAATGGCCATGGACTGGTTGCCGGCCACCATAATGGCCCTGACAAACATAATGGGGGGTATAACCTCCCGCACGTAGACGGGAATTGCCGCCTCAACCCCGCCCGAAGGGACGTCGGCCCCTGAGGCAGCGCCTTCGCCTGGCTCGGGTATTGCCGACGCCTGCATGGTGGGTACGAAGGGCCGGCGGGACGCCTCAATCACCGCTCCGGCCAGAGTAAGGCTTCTGGTGCGGGTATCCACTGCGACGCGGAATTCGTCAATAACCTTTTCCAGCCTTGCCGAATCCTTTTCCGACTGGGCCTCAACGGGGGGCACGGTAATTTGCTCCTCCTGGTTCAGGTCGATATACTGCTTAAAATTCCACCCCGACCACACTGCCCCGGCAAGAAGAAGCAAAATGGCAACAAGGCGTAGGATATGGTACCCTCCCTCGCCTGCGACAAGCCTTCCGGTAAAACCTTCGCGATTAAGATCTTCAACCATGACGGTCACCTACTTTTTAAGGACGGACTGGATAACGGCCACGCCTTTTGCATTTTCGCCGTCCACCGAGTTCAAGTTAACCGAGGCCACCCTCACGGCAACCTTCAAATTTCGCCAGTCCGCCAGAGTCCTTACAAAGGAGTAGTAAGGGCCTTCAAAGTCAATCTGAACGCCGCTCCGGCCCGCCGGAGTGTTGGTAGGCTTAACCACGTTGCTCCTCACGCCGTTCCTGGTGAGTTCCTGCTGTACCCAGGCGTAAAAGTCCACCTCGTTCTGGGGGATGCCAAGCTGGTACTTCTCCAGGCGGGCGATGGCCTTCTTGTAGACGTCAATCTGCATCATCTGCTCCCTTGCCTGGAGTTCAAGCTTCATGCTGAGAGTCTTTAAGCTTCTAATCTCGGACTTTAGGTCCTTCATCTCGTCGATATAGTGGAACTGCCCGTAGGCCAAACCGGCCACCATTAAAATAAAAACAAGAAAAAACAGGGCGTCTTTTCTGGCCGTGCTCACCTTACTACCCCCCTTCCCTTACCGTCCTCTGCGGACAGGGCCGCGAGATCCCTCAAAATACAGGAAAGGGTGAAATCCACCATGGATTCGTTGTCTTTGGTAACCCTTGTGGTAACGGGGAAATCCACAGTGGCCGCAACGCCTGCGTCCAGCAGCCCCTTGGCAAACTCAACCACGTCGTGCTCTACGTAGGAATTGCCCTTGATAACCGCCTTGCCCGGCGTTATGGAAACAGAAGAAATCCAAACTCCCAGGGGGAGGGACGTCTCGATGGAGTTAAGGAACTCAAGGGCGGGCAGCTCCTCGTGAAGCAGGTTAAGGGCCGATACATATATAGCCTCCACACCGGCCAGCCGCTTTATCTCGTTGGTCATCTTAAGATTTTGCGCCTGCTGCAAGGCAACCTGATCGCTTAACATGGCTATCTCGGCGTTCATACCTTTAACCTTCATAAAAGCCATGCCCAGGGTTACCCCGCCGACCAGGACAAAGGCGAGAAAAAATGTAACCATAAGAACCCTTGCGGCATTAACCTTCTTCTTGCGGGCCTCCACCATAGAGCGGGGCCGCAGATCAAGTTTTACCTTCATAGCAGATCTCTCACCGCCAATCCTATGGCCGCCTCCCAACTGTTGTTGCCGTCGTCGGGTTCCGCAATACCCCAAGTATCCCACACGTTAACTGCCAGCGTCTTAAGCCCGGTTGCTTCCTCCAGGGCCTTTTGAAAACCGGCGTCCCTTCCGTAGCCGCCCCCCGTCATAATAAGATCCACCGACAGATCGCGGTACTGGTTTTTAACAAAGGTCAGAGTGTTGCCTATCTCCCTCACCAGCGCGCCGTAGTCCTTCCCGGCTTCGGCGCCGGCCTCCGCTGATTCGGGTATATCGATTAAAGACGTGCGGTACAAAATTCCGTTATCCCTGTAGCCCAAAACAAGCTGGGAGACTTCTTTATCGGCAAAGACCGCAAGGTAGCCCCCGGAATAGGCTGATACGGGGCCAAGCCCCGCCCTGAACATGGAAACATTAAGGGGCTCGATGGCGTTAAGCTCCATGCCCACCGAGGCGGCAATCCTCATTAAAGACTCCACAGTGCGAAGCCTGCACGCCGCCACAAGAACCGACATTTTATCCTGTTCCGTCTGCGCCGGGCTGTCCACCCGGGCAATATCAACGGCGGCGTCGGCGTAGGCGTAGGGGAAGAACTTTTCAAAATCCCACCTGAGGGCCTCCCTGGCGTTTTCCATATCCATCTCGGGCATTTCTATAACCCGGATAAGAATGTCCCTCGACGGAATTCCCAGGTTTACGGGAGCTTTAAAACCCCCTTCAAGGCTGCTGCCAATGCTTTCAAAAACCGGCAACAACGCGCCGACGTCGGCCAGGGAATCCCTTTTAACGGCCGTCCCTCCTGCAGGCGCCTGAAGCTTGCGGCGCATTTTAAGGCCCGAAAGATCGCCGTCCAGCTCCACATACCTCACGAAATCTTCGTGAAGCGCAAGAGCCGCCCTGTTATGCGACTTGAAAAATGCCGAAGCGCCCATGCCGCAACGCCCTCCCCGCCTGAATTTATGTTTTTTTGTACAATGCTATTATACACTATTCCTAAAGTAGAGCATTATTACACGTTTCATTAAGCCTTGCCCAATAGTTGATGCTTTTGTTATCACGAAAGAACGAGGCGAGGAGGAATCTGGTTTTGTCTTTGTATTTACCCTTCCCTCTTCAGCCTCAAAATCTCGTCTTCAGTAAGGCCGGTTAAGTCGATAATCACAGCAACAGACATACCTCGTTCAAGCATCCTGCGGGCAGTTTCAAGCTTTTCCTTCACCATTCCTTTTTCCATTTCCTGCAAGATTCCCTTCTCCATGCCCTTCTTCTCCATCAAGCTTACATACACCTCTCCGGCCTCCTTTCTTTGTTCTAGCTCCTCTTCCCATAAGCAGGCGACCAAACCGACGGTTTCCCGGTTTGTGTCGATCGCTTAGGCGACATGGTCCTGGTCGCCATGATCCCACACATCAAGATCCCTTATATGCATTATCCCCTCTATAAACCACAAAAGCGCCATCTTGTCTTCGTGCGTCCAGCCCCGCTTGCTCAATTCTTCTAGGAGTAACTTCATGTACTCCAGCTTCCGGGGGTCGGATTTTCGGTAGTGTCAAGAGTCTTTCGCACATTTTTTTATTTGGGTCTAAATCCAGCAGTCTCCCTGAAAAGGGACGTTTTATCATACGCATTCGGCCAGGTCTCCAAGCTCAAGTTCCCGTTCCTGTTCCT
>JAAYQT010000279.1 GCA_012519165.1 Synergistaceae bacterium | reverse complement strand
GTATGTGGTGTAAAAGCCGAAGAGCACCCCCGAATAGCCCGTTAAAGCCCCGGCAAACAGGAAAGTGATCAGCTTAAGCCGCCATACGTTGATTCCCATGGACCTTGCCGCAAGCTCGTCTGAGCGGAGGGCCAGGCACTGCCTGCCGTACTTGGAGTTTTTGTACAGGATGACAAGGGTCAGGCAGACGGCCACGCTGGCCACCGTGACGGGAAGGGTGGTCAGCTGCGGGATGCCCGAAATTCCCATGGCTCCCCCAGTAATGTTGGCGGAGTTATTAAGGAGGGCTACTATGGCCTCGCCGAACCCCAAGGTCACCAGGGAGATATAGTCCCGGCGGAGCCGCACCGTGGGCAGCCCCACAATGAGGGCGGCCAGGATGGCGGCGCCGATGGCCAAAGCCACTGCCGGAATCACCGGGACCGAGTAGCTCCGTATAAGCACTGCCGACACGTATCCCCCTATGGCCATAAAGGCGGCCTGCCCCAGGGAAAAAAGCCCCGTCAGCCCGGTTATCAAAAAGACGCCCAGCACCCCTATCAGGGTGATGCCGGTGAAGATTACGGTGGAAATAAAGTAGTCCATCCCCTTCACCTAGGCCTTTTCCTGGACAATAACGCCGGCAATTCCCCTGGGGCGCACCAGGAGGAAGACAAGCATTACGATAAAAATAAAGACGGGCGACCAGCCTGCCCCCACCCAGGAGATGAAAAATATTTCGAGCACGCCCAGCAACAGCGCGCCGATCACTGCGCCGTGGATACTTCCGAGACCTCCCAGTACCGAAGCGACGAAGCCCTTAACCACCATCTGCCCCAGCTGAGGGTACAGGGTGTAGTTAATCCCCAAAAAAACGCCGCTCACCCCTCCCAGCGCCCCGGAGATCATGAGGGTCATGGTGACCAGAAAGTCGGGGTTCATGCCCATGAGCTGTACGGTGTTAACGTCGTAGCAGGCCGCCCTTATCCCAAGTCCGGTCCTGGTCTTGTAGAGCACGGCAAGGAGGATTAAAAGGGCGCCTATGGAGAGGCAGAACATCAGGATATCCGTCAGGGCAAGGTTAACGCCGAATAGGGGGAAGGCTGACGTTGGGAAAAAGCGGGGGTAGGAATAAAAATTGCTTCCTGCGTAGATGGTTATTATATTTTCCAGCAGGATTCCCATGGTGATGGATGATATAAAGTAGTAGACGGGCTCGCTCTTTGTCCGCCGAAGCCGCCGGAAGGCGAGGCGTTCTACGGCGGCCGCAATGGCCGCTCCAGCCAAGGCCGCGGAGAGTAATACGAGGGCAAACATGGCGAGCCGGTTCATTCCGCCGAGGAAGTATCTGGAGGCGGCGTAACCGGCATAGGCCGTCATGGTCATCACGCCCCCCTGGGAGAAGTTGGAGAACTTCAGCACATTGAAGATTAGGGCAAAGCCCACCGCAATAAGGGCGTAAACGGAGCCCAGTGAAATTCCGTTTAAGATGTTTTGAGCCAGCAAGATACCAACTCCTTTGCCTCTTCAGGCCCGTCCCGGAAAAACAAGCGAGGCGCGGAGCCGCCCCCGCAGGGGCGGTTCCGCGCGGGACAGTCCGGTATTTACTGCTTATGCTTCTCGGGCACGTATCTGCCCAGGTCGGTGTACTCTCCCTTTTCAATCTTGAACATAACCATGGAGAGGCCCACCGGCTGGTGGGTCTCGGGGGAGAGGGTCAGCACCCCGGTGGTGCCCTGGAGGTCCTTCACCTGCGGCAGGCCCGCCAGGACCTGCGCCGCGGTGGCGCCGCCGCCGAGCCTGATGGCCTCGTTAATGATCAGAACCTGGTCGTGGCCCAGGAAGACCTTGTTAACCGGGTCTTCGCCGTACTTCTCCCTGTAGATGTCCCACACTTCCTTAAGCTGGGGCTCCTTCTCGGAGAAGTTGTTGGCGAGGTAGATGTTGTCCGCCGCCTCGGGATCGTTCACCAGCGAGGCGAAGGGAGGGGCAAAGTCCAGGCCGCCGATAATGGGAAGGCCGAGACCCACCTGCTTGCTCTGGTTGGTGACGAGGACGGCCTCCTGGATGTAGTTGGGGAAGTAGAGGCAGTCGGCGCCCGCTTCCTTGATCTTGGCGAGCTGGGTCTTGTAGTCCTTGTCGTTCTTGGTGTAGACCTGCTCTGAGACTATCTCCCCGCCCGCCTCCTTAATATACGCGATGTAGGGCTTGATCAGGGAGACGGCAAAGGCGTTGGACTGGTCATAGAGAATACCGATCTTTTTCAGGCCGAGCACGTCAATGGTGTAGCTGGCCATAATCTCCGAATACTGGTCGCTGGAGGGCTGCATCAGGAACATGGCGGGCTGGGCCTTTCCGTCCTCCCCCACTGTAACCCTGGGGTCGATGAAGCTGCCCACCACCGGGACGCCGGCCTTGTTGGCAAGGGGCGCGACTGCGAGGCCTATATTGCTTACCGGGGGTCCTACAATGGCAATGGCCCCGGAGCTCACAAGGCTGTTGTACCCTTTGATGGCCTCCTGGACGTTAGCCTTGGTATCCATGGTGACCAGCTTGATCATGGCGCCGTCGATCCCGCCTGCTGCGTTGATCTTCTCAACGGCGATTTCGGCTCCCCTGGTGACGGCATTGCCCCACACGGAAGTAGGACCGCTTATGTCCTGCATGTTGCCTATCAGGATCTCCTTCGCTGCGGCGGCGCCTGAAAAGGCCGTTAAAATCAGGACCAGCGCTGCGCAGAGCGCCATTTTTTTCCCGTTCATCTTCATGCCATTACCTCCTTGTATTGGAGCCTCCTCAGCCTGATTTGCGGGAGGCTCTGTGCTCCTTTAACATCGGTCCGTAGACTTCCCGGTCCTTTGCGTAGCAACCGGTGGACCCGCCCTGGGACATCACTTCACTGCACAGGCTGCATGAAACGCATACTTTACCCGGATCAACCGCCCCCTTTTCCATAACATCCCTCGGCAGACCGGGATAGGCAAACGCCGTCCTGCCGAAGCCGGCCATTGTGGCGGCCTTTTTCCC
>JAAYQT010000278.1 GCA_012519165.1 Synergistaceae bacterium | reverse complement strand
CCGGGTGCTCCTTCCACCCCCGGTGCTTCAGGGCCATGGAGGTCTGTTCAAGGGAGGTTCCGCCCCTTGTGGAAAAGGCGGGCGGCCACTCGGTTGCCTGCTGGCTTTACAGCTGATTTTTAATTTAAAAAGGAGGCAGTACAAATGAAAGAGGTAATCCGCACCAATAAAGCGCCGGCCCCGGTGGGGCCCTACTCCCAGGGAATTAAGACGGGAGGCCGGATTTACGTGGCCGGCCAGGGCCCGGTAAACCCGGAGACTGGGAAGATGCCCGAGGGAATTGCCGAACAGACCCGGCAGACCCTCAACAACGTAAAGGCCATTCTGGAGGAGGGGGGCGCCTCCATGGAGCACGTGGTGAAGGCCACCGTCCACCTGACCGACCTTGGCAATTTCAAGGGCTTCAACGAAGTCTACCGGGAGTTTTTCTCCGAGCCCTACCCGGTGAGGACCACGGTGAAGAGCGGGCTTTTAGGGGAGATGCTCGTGGAGATTGACGTAATAGCCGAACTGGACGATTAAGAACCGTTAAAAAAAGTGGAGGTCCCGCAGGGCCTCCACTTATTACAAATAGCCGCCTACCTTGGTACCAGCCCCCTGGCGCCGGTTTTGCTTAACACGAAGCCCTCGGTTATCTTCCTGAGCTCGTCGGCGGTGGCGCTTACCTCGGTGGCGCTCATGGCCACGCTGTCCATGGCGGCCGCCGTCTCCTCCATAGAGGCCGCCACGTTCTGCACCTGCTCGTCGGCGGCGCCCATCACCGACACGGTTTCGTCAATGAGGCCCAGGGCCTTCTCCGACTGTTCAGCCTCTTTTTCCGTGGCGTCCATGATGTGCTTCATGTCTTTCACCGAGCTCTCGGTGGTCTTCATTATGTCGTCCAGGGCCTCTCCCGCTACCCGGGCAATGGCCACGCCTTCCTCAACGCCCTTGCGGCTCATCTCCATGGACTGAACCGCCGAGGCCGTCCCCTCCATGATCCTGGTTACAAGCTCGGCAACTTCCCTGGCGCCCTCCTGAGACTGCTCCGCCAGCTTCCTGACCTCCTCGGCCACTACGGCAAAGCCTCTGCCCGCCTCCCCTGCCCTGGCGGCCTCAATGGCGGCGTTAAGGGCAAGGAGGTTTGTCTGGTCCGCAAGGGAAGTGATGGTGGCGCCTACCACCCCTATGCGCTCGGAACTGCCGCTCAGCTCGGAAATTAGTTTTTCCGTGTCGGCCACGGCGTTCCTTATGTTCTCCATGTGGCCAATGGACTGGGTGACCGTCTCCCTCCCGCGGGCGGCCGCTTCGGCCATCCTTCGGGAGTTTTCATCGGCGCCGGCGGCTGTCTCCCTGGCGGACAGGATGGACCGGTTCATCTCGTTGACGCTCTTCGAGGCCTCCACCGACCTGTGCCTGCCTCTTGCCACCTCCTCCGCGAGGCGGGCGTTGCTTTCCGCCACTTCGGTGGTGGCGCTGGTGACCTCCTGGCATGAGGCGGCAGTGGTCTCCGACAGGGCGGACAGAGTGACCGTCTTCTCCTGAATGTCGGTAAGAATTTCGCTTAAATTGTCCAGCAGGCCGTCCAAAGCCCCTCCGATGGCCGCCAGTTCGTCGGCGCCCCTGAGCGACGCCCTGACCGTAAGGTCCTTCTGTCCGCCGGCCTTCGACGCAGAGAGGATATTTTGTACCGCCTTGCGGATGGTCCTTATTGAAGTGAAGGCCAGGGTGAGGGCAACAAGGGCCACGGCAAGGGCGGCGGCTATTATGGCGATATTGGCCCTCTCCATCCTTCCCCTGTTGTCTGCGGCGCCTTCTTCGGCGCCGATGTCAAGAAGCTCCCCAATGTCGTTTATGTTGCCCCTGACCCTCTTGAAGAGGGCGTCCTCCGTCTCGGTCACCGGGGCGGGGGCTACTTTTCCGGAGCGGACGTCTTCAATCTGCTTTTCGGAAAGGGCCGCCCACTGGGGAAAGTCTTTGTGCAGGGCGGTAAATTCATCGAAAATGGAGTCGGAATTGCCCTCGAAGCGGTAGATTTCCCAGCGGTGTTTGTTGCGGGAGAGAATCTTCTCCGCCTTTGCAAGCCTGTCATTAACCTGGCTCACGTTCTCCCTGAAGTCCTTGAGGTTCTTCTCAAAGGTTGGTCCGGGACCGCTCGACAGGATGGCGTGCTTGGCTACCAGGGCCTGGTAGAGGTCTCTGTCGCCGTTCAGGATAAGGCT
>JAAYQT010000277.1 GCA_012519165.1 Synergistaceae bacterium | reverse complement strand
TGCGCCGGAAAAGGTATTCCGCATTTTGGACGCCGCCCTGGAGGCCGGCGCCGACGGCATAACCCTGGCGGACACCATTGGAACTGCGGACCCCAAGTACGTTACCGAAACCCTGTCGGCGTTGCGACAGAGGTACGGGGACTACCCCTTCGCCCTTCACCTCCACGACACCTACGGCATGGCCCTGGCCAACATGGCCGCCGCCATGGCCCTGGGCTTTGCCCATTTCGACGCGGCGGCAGGGGGCCTTGGGGGCTGCCCCTTTGCGCCGGGCGCGGCGGGCAACGCCGCCACGGAGGACATGGTCAACATGGCCCACAGCATGGGGATAGCCACGGGGATTGACCTGGTAAAGCTTCTGGGAGCGGTACGGGCCATGGAGTCGGACTTCGGGCTCAAGATCAACAGCCACCTGGCGGCAACCAAAGTTGGCCTGGCAGAGGATAGCTGACATTTTTCCCGGTATTTAACAAAATATAATTAAACCCTTGCACTATGTAAAAAATAATTATAGAATCCCCCCGTATCCCTTGACCTTTTCGGGGGCGGGGGGGGGTTTTTATACTTATTTTCGCAGGGAGGCTGAGAAATGAAGGGACAGATCTGGAAGCTGGTCGATGAAGTCGCCGACTTTACCGTAGCGGCAAGACGGCGCTTTCACGAAAACCCCGAACTCGGATTCCAGGAGTTCGAGACTACGGCCTTTATTAAAAAAGAGCTGGAGGCGGCCGGGGTCGAAATCGTCCCCATTAACATGGAGACGGGGGCCCTGGCAGTAATCAGGGGTACTGCGGAATGGAAGGGCGCCGGGGAACCCCCCGTGGTGGGCGTAAGGGCCGACATGGACGCCCTGCCCATAGCGGAGGAGACGGGAGTCCCCTACGCGTCCAAAGTCAAGGGCATTATGCACGCCTGCGGCCACGACGGCCACGCGGCAATCCTGCTGGGGCTTGCCAAGGTACTCCAAAAACTGCGGCCCCATTTTGCAGGCACGGTGAAGCTCTTCTTCCAGCCCGCCGAGGAGACCCTCTACGGCGCAGAAAGGATGCTGGCCTGCGGCGTAATGGAAAATCCCAAGCCCGCCGCCGTAGTGGCCCTCCACGGCGGAGTTGAGCTCCCCATAGGCACGGTGGGGGTCTACCCCGGCCCCTTCATGGCCTCGGCGGACCTCTTCAAGGTTAAATTCATAGGCAAGGGCACCCACGCCGCATACCCCCACAAGGGGACCGACGCCCTGGCGGCGGCCGCCCAGGCGGTAATCAGCCTCCAGATGCTGCTTGCCCGGGAGGTGGAGGTTAACGAGCGCGCCGTTGTGTCCGTCTGCCAGATCCACGGCGGACACGCCTTCAACGTAGTGCCCGAAGAGGTGGAGATAGGCGGCACTGTCAGGTGCCTGAGCCCCGACGTGCGAAAGCAGATAAGCGAAAGGCTCCGGGCCATCTGCTCCGATATAGCCTCGTCCTACCGGTGCAGGGCCGAGTGCGAGTACACCTTCGGCATCCCCTCCCTTGCCAACGACCCCGACGTGACTGAGGACATAGCCCGCGCGGCGGCGGCCATGCTGGGGGAAGACAAGGTAGTCAGGATAGCCAACCCCATCATGGGCGGGGAGGACTTCGCCTACTTCCTGCAGAAAGCTCCGGGCGCCATGTTCCGCCTTGGAATCGGCGGCGACGTCCCCATGCTGACCCACAACCCCGGCTTTAACTTTGCAGACGAGTCGGTACCTGCGGGAATAGCCGTACTTGCAAAGTATGTTACCGAATTTTTAAACCCGGAAGGGAAATAATATCCGAAAAGGAGAGATAACAAGTGGGAGAAGCGACAGGAAAAAAGAACATGGTACCGCACGTTTTCGCGCTGATGTTCATCATCACCATTTTTATGGCGGCGATGACCTGGGTCGTCCCTGCGGGACAGTACGACAGGGTTAAGGAAGGAACCGTCACCAAGGTTGTGGCCGACTCCTTCAAGGTGATCGACTCCGCCCCCCAGGGGCTGTGGGAGATCTTCAATTCAGTGGTAAAGGGATGGATCCAGTCCGCCTCCATGATTTTCATGGTCTTCTTTGTGGGCGGGGCCATCAAGATCCTTGAGGACACGGGAACCATCCGGGTGGGCATGAACCGGATCGTCCACACGCTTAAGGGCAAGGAAGTCTGGGCCGTAGGCATCATTATGTTCATCATGTCCGTGGGCGGCGCGGTGGGCGTATTCGCCAACCCCGTAGTGGCGCTCATCCCCCTGGGAATCCTGCTTGCCAAGGGCCTTGGCTTTGACGGCGCAGTAGGCTTCTTTATGATCTACCTCGGCTCCTACGCCGGCTTCAACGTGGGCTGGGCCAACGTATTTACGGTGGGAATCGGCCAGAACGTGGCGGAGCTGCCCCTCTTCTCCGGCATGGGCGTCAGAGTCTTCTTCCACCTTGCCAACATCGCTCTTGTATTCCTCTACGTACACCGCTACATAAAGATGATCAAGGCCGACCCGACGAAGAGCCTCCTCTACACCGGCGAGGAGATAGCCGCCGCGGAAGAGGCCAACTTCGAGAACCACGAGTCCATGAGCATGAGCCACATGATCTGCACCGCCATCGTAGTGCTCGGCTTCGCCGCCATCATCTACGGCTCCCTTAAACATAACTGGGGAATTGACCACTATTCGGTGGTCTTCTTCATTATGGCGGTCACCTGCGGCCTCATCGGCGGCCTGGGGATCAACGGCACTGCCGTGGCCTTCGTCAAGGGCTGCGCCTCCATGGCCTACGCCGCCCTCGTCATCGGCATGGCCAGAGCCATCTCCGTCATAATGACCGACGGCAAGATCATCGACACCGTCATCTACTACCTCTCCCTGCCCATCGCCAAGTTCGGCGCGGTAGTGGGGGCAAACCTCATGTTCCTGGCCAACGTGGTGATCAACTTCTTCATCCCCTCCGGCTCGGGACAGGCGGTCACCGTCATGCCCATCATGGTTCCCCTGGCCGACCTCACCGGTATCACCCGCCAGGTGGCGGTCCAGGCCTTCCAGTTCGGCGACGGCTTCACCAACTGCATCATCCCCACCGCCAGCGTCCTCATGGGCGGCCTCGGCCTCTCGGGCATCCCCTACGGCAAGTATGTAAAGTGGGTGGCGCCTCTTATCGCCATCCAGCTCCTCCTTGCCATGGTAGCCCTTACCGTGCTCCAGACCATCGGCTGGAGTTAAGATCCGGCGTAAAAAAGCAACATTTCCGCCCCCTTCGGGGGGCGGTTTTTTTATGCCAAAGAGCATTTTTTATGATAATCTTCTTTCATAATTTCAAGCCGAATGGAGGCCTGCCTTAGTGAAGACCTACGAACCGTTTAAAATTAAGGATCTTGAGCTGAAAAACCGTATAGTCATGCCGCCCATGTGCATGTACAGCGCCCCCGACTCCAAGCCCGGCGACTTTCACCTTCAGCACTACGGCGCCCGGGCCCTGGGCGGGGCGGGGCTCATCATCGTGGAAGCCACGGGCGTCCTCCCGGAGGGGCGGATTTCCGACAACTGCCTCGGGCTGTGGAGCGACGGGCAGGTAGCCCCCATGGCCCGCCTGGTTGACCACGTCCGCGGCCTTGGGGCAAAGATAGGAATCCAGCTGAACCACGCGGGCCGCAAGTGCGGCGCGAAGGCGGAGAAACTTTACGCCCCCAGCGCGGTTAACTACAGCTCCGACGGAACGTACCCCGACCCCGCAGAGATGACCGACGAGGACATAGCGCGGGTTACGGAGGCCTTCCGTACTGCGGCCGGCCGGGCGCGGGCGGCCGGGTTCGACGTTCTGGAGGTCCACGGCGCCCACGGCTACCTTGTGAACCAGTTCCTCTCCCCCCTGAGCAACCTGAGAAGGGACGGCTACGGCGCTATCTTTGAAGGACGGGCCAGGTTCCTGCAGGAGGTCCTCCAGGCGGTAAGGACCGAATGGCCTGCGGAAAAGCCCCTCTTCCTGCGGGTATCGGCGGAG